>CAZPZE010000388.1:0-1677 GCA_964590625.1 uncultured Solibacteraceae bacterium | reverse complement strand
CGGCGGAATACTACTGGCCGTTCCAGTCACACGCTTCGCTGGGGCCCTCGTGCGCGGTGGCGGATGTTGGCGCGAGGGGTGCGAGTATCTGGTCTTCGACTCAGGATGTTTTTGGCCTGCGGAGTCTGCTGGCGAAGACGTTCAGCGTACCGGCCGAGAATATCCGCGTTACGTACCATGATGGTTCGGGGTCGTATGGAAGCAACGGCGCTTACGATGTTGCGGCCGACGCGTATTTGCTTTCGCGCGCGGTGCATCAGCCGGTGCGGGTGCAGTGGATGCGGCACGATGAGCACGCGCTCGATCCGAAGGGACCGCCGCAGGTGCTGCAGCTATCGGGCGGGCTGGACAAGGACGGCAATATCGCGGGATGGATGTCGCGCGTTTCGGGACCCGCCGGACCGCAATGGACCGAAGGGTTGCTGGGACCGCTCGCGGCAGGGCTGGTAACGCCCAACCCGCGCGCCGGGGCGCCGGTCACGCAGAATCTCGATCCTCCGTATGCGATGCCGAATCTGCGCGTGGAGGCGCACGGCCTTCCCGACACTGAAATCCGGACATCGAATCTGCGTGCGCCGGGAAAAATCGGGACGGTGTTCGCGGTGGAGAGCTTCATGGACGAGCTCGCCTTCGCAGCCGGCGCCGATCCGGTGGCGTTCCGCCGAAAGGGGCTGACCGATCCGCGCGCGCTCGCCGTGATCGACCGCGTGACTTCGATGATCGGCTGGCAGCCACGCGCGGCAGGCTCGGCGCGCAATGGTACCGGGCGCGGTTTCGCGTACATGCGATACAAGCAGATGGAGAATTATGTTGCGATGGCGATGGAAGTATCGGTGGAGCGCGCTACGGGCAGGATCACGGTTCATCGTGTGGCGTGCGCTCATGAGTGCGGTCTGATCGTCAATCCGGACGGCCTGCGGAATCAGGTGGAGGGCAACATCCTGCATACGCTCAGCCGCACATTGCATGAAGAAGTCACTTCGGACGGCCGTACGATCACAAGCGTGGACTGGAGGACGTATCCGATCCTGACGGTCCCCGAGGCGCCGATCGTGGAAGTGGCTCTGATCGACCGCCGCGATCAGCCTTCGCATGGCGCCGGCGAGGCGGCCAGCGCGCCGGTGGCGGCCGCGCTGGCGAACGCGATTTTCGATGCGACGGGCGTACGGCTGAGAAGCGTGCCGTTTACCGCGGAGAAAGTGCGGGCAGCATTTGCATGAGAGGAAGTCCTGACTGAGATCGGGATTTTTCGTGGGAGCCCGGTTTGATTCAGGGGAATTCGGCGTGGGCGGACCTGGCGGTTGCGGGTGAGAAAAAACGCGGCGATGGCGGTGCGCTTCGGCATGGTTTCGATATTCGTCGTGAGCGTGAGGCCGGGCGGGGTGGTGAAGGGTGAGGCTGGTCTCGCGAGGCGATTTCGGGTTGGCACGAGGGGCTGAGGTATTATAGAGGAAACCTTCCTTGTTGCTCCTCAGTAGCTCAACGGTAGAGCATTCGGCTGTTAACCGAAGGGTTGTAGGTTCGAATCCTACCTGAGGAGCCAAAAATTTTCTACGACTCCCTATCTACGCGTCTGCTCGCTTTAATTGTGGCAGGGTAGCCTCCAACCGATTGGCCTCCCGACCCTAAAAAACCTTTGGGCTTTACCGGGCCATTTCTCTGGCCGCCACTGTTGAC
>CAZPZE010000387.1:0-7771 GCA_964590625.1 uncultured Solibacteraceae bacterium | reverse complement strand
ATGCTTCACGGTTTCGGTATTGATCTGTTTGAGATTGCTGTAGCGCTTGCCGCTGAGATCGCCGGAGTAGCTGGTCCACTGGTCGGAGAGAGGCTTCAGCATGTCGGCCGGGTCAATGCCGCCTCCCTGCGCGAAAAGAAGAGCGGGGATGCCGATGAGTGAAATGGAGAAAATCAGTTTCTTCATGGTCGTTTTCCTCGGTTACTTCAATGTCGCCAGGTAGGCAGTAACGTCGTGCATATTCTTGTTCGCTGGATCGTCCAGTTCGAGAACCATCTTTTTGTGGGCCGCCTGCGGGTCCTGGATTTCGACTTTCGGAGAACCGTTGACGATCGGCCAGTCGTGGCGCGTACCATCCTGCGTGGTCATGACGACCAGAAAATCGGTGCGCTTGATGATGCGGCCTTCGAACTTCTTGCCGTCGGCCGTGGTGACTGTGCCGTTGCCGCCACCACCACCGCCGCGTCCGCCGCGTCCGCCGCCACCGCCCCCGGCCACCCAGGCGCTCTGGAGCGCGCGGGGATCGTCAGCGTATTTGGCGCCGATGCCCTTCAGATCGCCGGTGATCGAATGGCAACTGGCGCAATGCGCGTCAAAGTAGGACTTGCCGGCCGCGGGATCGCCCACCAGAACGTTGAGGGTGATGCCGACCGGATTTCGTCCGGGAGGGCTGCCCTGGCCGCCCATCTGGGCCTGCACGCTGTGGAGGTATTCGGCGATGGCTGTGACGTCTACTTCCGCGAGAGTGAGAGCAGGTTGATGTTTGGCGAGCTCTTTGGTGATGAGTTCGCCGTGCTCGTCGCTGTAGACCGGTTGCGAGCGAAGAATGTTCACGCCTTTGCCGAGGACGCCGCGGAGATCGGGGGCGTGGCAGGAGGAGCAGTCGGCGTCATAGAGAGTTTTGCCGCGGAAAATGACGTCCTGAGACGCCAGTTGGCGGGTGTATTGCGGGAACGCGCCGCGTCGTCCGCCCCCTGCGCGGCCTGGACCGCTGGCTCCGCGGCCGCCTCGTCCGCCAGCGCGTCCGCCTCCGGGTGCGGCGGCGCCGCCCGCTTCCGGTGGCGGCTGCTGGGCGGTGGCTGCCACCGCGAGGGCCAGCGCAAATGCGGCGGCCATGTAGATTCGCTTGTTCGCGAATGGATTCCGTTTTTCCATATCGACCCCCGAGCGGACCGAAACCGCTCAAAACTCGCTAGTATGACAGCGTGGATGCCACGAGCGCAAGAGTTGAGGGGGTATATAACGGTAAGCCGACTGGTCTTTACGGGTATCTTCAGGGTCTCCGAACGGTTCGGGATGCATACCGGCGTTCCTCTCCGCTCTGCGCGGTAGAATGAATGCACTATGTTTCGCCGCGCGCCGGTGGGGCCTGCGCTTGTTCTGCTGATGTCCATCGCCGGTTCGGCGGGAGCGGCATCGCTCCTGGTGCTCAACAAGGGCAACGATACTCTGGCAATCGTCGACACCGAGACCCTGCAGGTCAGGGGAACGATCCCCTCGGGACCCGACCCGCACGAAGTGATCGCCTCTGACGACGGCCGTCTGGCGTACATTTCGAATTACACCCAGGGCAACGGTGCCGCCAGCACGCTTTCGGTGGCGGACCTCGCGGCGCGCAAAGCGCTGCCACCCGTCGATCTCGGCGCGCTCACGCGGCCGCACGGCCTGACGCTGCACGACGGCAGGATTTACTTCACGGCGGAAGGCGCGAAGGTGATCGGCCGGCTGGTTCCCGCGACGAATCACATCGATTGGGTGATGGGTACCGGCCAGAACCGCACTCACATGGTGATCGTTTCGCAGGACGGGAAAAAGGTGTTCACGACAAATGTCGCGTCGGCTACTGTTTGTCTGATCGAGCAGGTGCAGGGTGGGTTTGGACCAGGCGGGCCTCCTCCGGGCGGGCGTGGACCAGGCGGGCCTCCTCCTGGCGGGCGTGGACGCGGAAGTGGACGCGGACCGGGCGCGCCCGATTGGAACGTTACCGTCATTCCCGTGGGCCGTGGAGCGGAGGGCTTCGATCTCTCGCCGGACGGCACACAGATCTGGACCGCGAACGCGCAGGATGGATCCGTTTCGGTCATCGATGTTGCGGCTAAGAAGGTGGTGCAGACGATCCCGGTTCCTTTTCGCAGCGCGAACCGGCTGAAGTTCACGCTGGATGGGAAATTCGCGCTGGTATCGGACCTGGGCGCCAATGATTTATTTATTCTGGATACTGCTTCGCGCTCGGTGGTGCGCAAAATCGATCTCGGGGGCCGCGCCGCTGGAATTCAGATGGACCCGAACGGCAAGCGAGCTTTCGTGTCGGTGGGGCAAGCCAACTCGGTCGCTGTTATCGATCTGACGGACTGGAAGATCACGTCGCGGATTCAGAGTGGCCCGGAGCCGGACGGGCTCGCCTGGGTCGAACGCCCGTAATCGGCGCGGCATCTCATCAGTGCACAAATTTCAAGGGGATACCGTAGTTTCCATTACATTAATGCAAAACAGCGTTTACCAATAAGCGGTTATCGGCGATGATGACACTATTGCATGCAATCGCTTTCAGCCGTGGCGTCAAATCCACGGGTTTAGCGGTGGATGCTGTGGCAGAGGCGCCTCAGGAACAGGAGGACCATGGTCCCGACGCAGTCCCGGCTGGAATCCATTTTCCCTGGCAACAGTGAAATGGCGTGCCGCATGCGCGAATTCGACTGGTCGTCGAATCCCCTGGGTCCGCCGGAGCAGTGGCCTCTCAACCTCAAAACCAGCGTTCGTATCACCCTGACCTCGCGTCATCCGATGTTTGTCTGGTGGGGGCCGCAGCTCATCAACCTCTATAACGATGGCTATGCGGAATTCCTCCACGCCAGACATCCCTGGGCGCTGGGGCAGCCTGCCGCCGAGATTTGGGCGGAAGTCTGGCCCGTGATCGGCCCGCGAGCGGAATACGCGATGCGGCGTGACGAAGGCACATATGATGAAGCGCTGCCCTTCGTCCTGACCTGCAAGGGCTATCCGGAAGAGGCCTGGGCAACGTTTTCGTACAGCCCGATTCCGGACGATCACGGTGGTGTGGGAGGAATTCTCTGCCCGGTCACGGAGGAGACGCAGCGCATCATCGGCGAACGGCAGATCGCGCTGCTGCGTGAGCTGGCTGCAAAAACAGCCGATGCGCGCAGTGTGGAAGAGGCCTGCGGCAGTGCCGCGAGGGCTCTCGAAACCGATCCTGCCGATCTGCCTTTTGCGCTCATCTATGTTCTCGATTCATCCAGAGAGTTTGCTTCACTGCTGGGAGGGGCGGGACTGCCGGAGGGTGAGAGTATCGCGAGTCCGGCCAGCGTAGCGCTGGGCGCTCCCTGCCTTTGGCCGCTGGCGGACGCTTTTCGCAATCACGAAGAGCGGATTGTTTCGGATCTGGAGGATGTTGAGATCGAACTGCCTCGCGCGCGCGGGGGGCATGTAGTGAAGCAGGCTGCGGTGCTTCGGGTTGCGCCGTCCGGCGACACCGGGAGAGAAGCCGCGCTGGTTGTGGGGCTGAATCCGCTGCGTCAGTATGACGATAGCTACCGCGGCTTTCTTCAACTGGTGGCGAACGGTATATCCGCGGCGCTCGCCAACGCGCAGTCCTATGAAGCCGAACGCCGACGCGCCGAGCAACTGGCTGAGCTGGATCGCGCGAAGACGGTGTTCTTCAGCAACATCAGCCACGAATTCCGAACGCCGCTGGCGCTCATTCTGGGACCTCTCGAAGAGGAGCTGCGGGAGAATCCGCAATCGGCGCCGCGGCTGCAGCCCGCGTACAGGAACTCGGTGCGGCTGCTGAAACTGGTCAATACGCTGCTGGATTTTTCGCGCATCGAAGCAGGCAGCATCGATGCCACGTTCGAGCCGGTTGATCTCGCCGGCTATACCGCGGAGCTCGCCAGCGTTTTTCGATCCGCATTCGAGCAGGCCGGAGTGGATCTCCATGCGGATTGCCCGGCGCTCGACGACCCGGTGTTTGTCGACCGCGGGATGTGGGAAAAGATCGTCCTCAACCTGCTGAGCAACGCGTTCAAATTCACGTTCGAGGGTTCGGTCAGCGTTGCGCTGCGGACGAGCGGCAACAGGGTTCAGTTCACCGTGAAGGACACGGGAGTCGGCATTCCGGCATCCGAGCTTCCCCGCATCTTCGAGCGCTTCCACCGGGCACGCGTTACGCGCGCGCGCACTTTCGAGGGGACCGGCATCGGTCTGGCCATGGTGCAGGAACTGGTCCGGCTGCACGGCGGTGAGATCGGCGTCGAGAGCACGGAAGGGGAGGGAACAACGTTCACGGTGACGCTGCCGCGCGGCGACGGGCATCTTCCGCCCGAGAGAGTGGTGCGGGAGACGACTGCCGGTTCCTCTGCTTCCGCGGTGACACCCTTTCTCGAAGAGGCAATGCAGTGGCTGCCGCAGGCTGCTGAGGATGGCGCTGCGAAAACCGGCGCGGGCGGATCGCGGATTCTTCTCGCGGATGACAACGCCGACATGCGGGCGTATATCAGGCGCGTTCTTGGCGCGCGTCATGATGTGGTCGCGGTCGGCGATGGTGAGGCCGCGCTCCAGGCGTTGGCGGAACAACTGCCGGATCTCGTGATCGCCGACGTGATAATGCCGAACCTCGACGGCTTCGAGCTGCTCACCAGCATTCGCGCGGATGAGCGCACGCGAACCCTGCCGGTGATCCTGCTCTCAGCACGCGCGGGCGAAGAAGCCCGCGTGGAGGGGCTGCGTCACGGCGCCGACGATTACCTGATCAAACCGTTCAGCGCCCGTGAACTCGAAGCGCGGGTGAGCACTCACCTGGAACTGGCGCGCATGCGCAAAGCTACCGATACAGCACTGCAGCAGAGCCAGGCAGAGCTCGAGCGGCGCGTGGAGGAGAGAACCTGGGAACTGCTGATGAGCGAGCAACTGCTGGCTGCCGAGCTGGAAAGAGCTCATCTTCTGCAGCGCATCAGCACGCAGCTGGTAGAGGCGGATAATGCCGGCGCGCTCTACGAGCAGATTCTTGCTTCCACAGCATCGCTGGGAGCGGACTTCGCGAGTATTCAGACTCTGGATCCGGAGCGGGGGGCCGCAGGCGGTCTGCGGCTCATGGGACACCGGGGATTCTCCGATGCCGCGGCGGCGTTCTGGAGAGTGGTGCGTCTCGATTCCGGCAGCGCTTCCGGTGAGGTGCTTCGCACCAGGCATCGCGCGATCATCGAGGACGTTGAAAATTGCGATTTTACCGCCGGCACGCACGACCTGGAGATATACCGCCAAAACGGCATCCGCGCCGTTCAAAGCACGCCGATTTACTCCCGGTCCGGGGTGATGCTGGGCGCATTCTCCACGCACTGGCGCGCGCCGCATCGCGTGAGCGTGAGCGAGTCCCGAACGCTGGACGTCCTCGCAAGGCTGATCGCGGACCTGCTTGAACGCCATCAGGCGGAACAGGCGCTGCGGGAGAAAGAGGAACGCTTTCGCCTGTTCGTGGAGAACGTCCAGGAGCACGCATTCCTGCAGAGTGACCCCGGCGGACGGATTACGGAGTGGAATCCCGGGGCCGAGCGTTTGTTTAAATATTCGGTTGCCGAAGTGCTCGGAATGCCGGTGGCTGAACTGTTCGCGGCGGAGGACCGGGCAGCCGGCGTCATCGAGCAGGAACTCGAACGTGTCCATTCCGGCTCGCGCATCGAACAGACGCGATGGATGACACGGAAGGATGGCTCGCAGTTCTGGGCGCTGTGCGTCGCGGAGCCGGTGACGGACAGCGCCGGCAAACTGCGGGGCGTGGCGCACGTGCTTCGTGACGAGACGAAATGCAAGCGAACCGAGGAAGCGCTGCGCCGGTCACTCGCCGATACGGAAGCTCTGCTCAAAGAAGTTCACCACAGGGTAAAGAACAACCTGCAGGTGATCAGTAGTCTGTTCCAGCTTCAGGTGGATCAGATTTCCGATCCCCGGATTCTCGCGGTATTTGACAACGCGCGCAACCGCGTGGCGGCGATTGCCATGATTCACGAATTACTGTACCGGTCCGGCTCATTTGAAAGTGTCGATCTGGGTGAGTATACGCGTCAACTGCTGCCATCGCTTGTGCGCTTCTACGATGTCGGTGACGTGGTCAGCGCATCGGTGACGGGCGGTGGCATCCGGGTGGAACTGGACCGCGCAGTGTCGTACGGGCTGCTGTTGAGCGAGCTCGTGTCGAATACCTGCAAGCACGCCTTTCCGAATCAGGCCAGAGGACGGATTGACGTGACGCTGACGGATCACGAGGACAGGATTGTTGTGCGGGTCCGGGATACGGGGATCGGACTTCCCCCTGGTTTCAATTATGAGAATTCGTATTCGCTGGGAGGCCAGCTGGTGGCGGCTTTCGCGCGCCGCCTGAGCGCCGTGCTGGAAGTGCAGCCAGGGCCGGGCGCCGCGGTCGAACTGCGGTTCCCCGTGCATGCAGCGGATGGAGAGGATGAATAATGACAGCGAATCAGGTTCGTTCCACGGTCATGGTGGTTGAAGATGAGCCTGTGGTGGCGTTGAGCCTGCGGCGGACTCTGGAGAAGCTGGGTTACGCAGTCAGCGCACTGGCGGACTCCGGCCGAACCGCAGTCCGGATGGCGGAAGAGTTCAGTCCGGATCTGGTCCTCATGGACATCAAGCTGCGCGGGCGCATGGATGGAATTGAGGCGGCGAAGCAGATTGGGCAGCAATCGCTGACACCCGTGGTTTTTCTGACGGCGCACGGCGACGACCAGACCATCGCGCGGGCGGCTGCGATCCGGCACTACGGCTTCCTGACCAAACCGTTCCGCACTGACGAACTGCGGGCCGCGCTGAAAATCGCCATGGAGCAGCGCCGTGTGCAGCGGGAGTTCGCGGTGAAGCGGCCGTGGCTTACGACCATCCTCGAAAACATCAACGCGGGAGTCATCGCGACGGATTCGGAAGGACGCGTCGGATATATGAACACCGCGGCGGCCGAACTGACGGGATGGGAACCAGAGGCGGCGACGGGGTGGAATATTGAGGACGTTTATCCGGTGGAGATGGAGGACGGGAAGCCGGTGGAGATTTGCCACCTGAGGCGGGTACTGGTCGATCGCGCTTCCCTGCGCAATGCGCGCTTCCGGCTTCGCCCCGGCGATTCCGGGGCCATTCTGGTTGAGGAAGTCGCCTCTCCGATTTTCGAAGGAGAGCGGATCATCGGCGCGGTCAGCGTGTTCTGCGCCGTTCGCCAATCGCAGCGGAAGGGGCGGCTGGAGAAGGAACTCCGCGAGGCCCGCCAAACGTTGGGCCGGATGCAATCGGAATCGCGCGCTCTCTCCGGACATCTGATCGCAGCGCAGGAAAGTGAGCGTCTCCGGATCGCGCGCGAGCTTCACGATAATCTGGCGCAGCGGGCGGCGCTGATCGAGCTGGAAACATCCCTGTTGACGCCGCTCCTGGCGGGGGATCAAAAAGGAGCGCCACAGCTGCTGGATGCGATCGCAGGGCATGCAGCCGCGATCCGTGGCGGGATGGTGGAAATCGCGCGGGGTCTTCACCCTTCCATGCTGGTGGACCTCGGATTGCGAGCGGCCCTCCAGAATCTGGTGGATGACTGCAGAGCGGCTGGAGCGACGATTGCTCTGCAGGTGACCGGAGTGGATTCGCCGATGCCTGCCGAGACCGTGATGACTTTTTATCGCATCGCGCAGGAGGCGCTCGCAGAAGCCGAACGGCATGCGCCGGGTGCGCCGGTTCGCATCCGGGTCAGCCAGTTGAAGGACGC
>CAZPZE010000386.1:0-4428 GCA_964590625.1 uncultured Solibacteraceae bacterium | reverse complement strand
TCTGGAACAGCGGCAACACGATCACGTCGTACTCCCGCACCGCTCCTTCCGGCGGATCCAGCCAGATCTACCTGAGCACGCACGACAGCACGATGTACACGTTCGGCTACGAACTCGTCAAATAAACCCGATCACGCATAGCTCGAACCGGCGGACTTCCGTCCGCCGCGTTCGGCTTCAATGCGCTGCTGATACCCACCCTCGCGGTACGCGCGCAGCGGATCCTTCGGAATCCCGCGCGATGCCCGCCATTCCGCAATCGCCGGCCGCACATCCGCCGCGAACGCGTCCTTCAGGCAATTCTCCGCATCCACCAGTTCGCCGTTCCGCTGGCACGCGGCAAGCTGATCGTGATCCACAATCGCCGCCTTCGCCACCATTTCCTGCGCCGTCATCACGGTCTGAATCATCGCCTCGATCTTGGGTTTCAGATTGTGGCTCTGGTCCACCATGTACGCGATATCCGGCACCCGCCCCGTCTCCCACTCATACACGGCAATCTCGTGGAAAATCCGGAACACCTGATAAGGATCGATCGACCCCAGCGTCAGATCGTCATCCGCATAACGCCGGTCATTGAAGTGGAAACCGCCCAGCATATCGAGATCGAGCAGCCATGCCACAATCTGTTCGATATTCTGCGCCGCATAGTGATGCCCCGTATCGACGAGCACCTTCGCGCGCGGCCCGGCCGACCGCGCGAATTCGAGCGCCATCCCCCAATCCGCAATATCCGTGTGATAAAAAGCCGGCTCGAACGGCTTGTATTCCACAAGCAGCCGCTGTTCGCCCGAGAGCGCATCGTGCGACCGCTTCAGCCCTTCGTTGAACCACGCGCGCCGCTGCCGGATATTCTGCGTCCCCGGATAATTCGAGCCATCCCCGAACCACAGCGAAACGTCGCGGCTCCCCACGGTCGTCGCCATCTCCACGCTGTCCAGAATGTGACGCAGCGCCGCCTCCCGCACCGAAGCGCTCGGATTCCCCAGCGACCCCAGCTTGTAAATCTGATCCTGAAACAGATTCGGATTGATCGATCCCGCCTGCACGCCGGTCTCGCGCGCCGTCTCCAGCACTTCATCGGCGCTCGCTTTGCCATGGCGAAAATCCCACAGAACATGCAGCGCGAGTGTGGGACAAACTCCCGTCACGCGATTCACTTCCGCGGCATCGCGGAACTTTTCTTCAATGGAGACCGCCGCGCCCGCCTGGTGGAATTTCCCGAATCGCGTTCCGGTATCCGCAAAACCCCACGAAGGCAGCTCGATCCGAAACCGGTCGAGCGCCTTGGCAACGCGCGCTTCCTGTGAGTCCGTCATATGTGTATAGTAGTCCCGTATGAATCGTCGAGATTTTCTGACGTCCACCGCCGCGGCGCTCGCGGCCGCCCGCCTCGATGCGGCGCCATCCACCGGCATGTTTGTCGCGCTGAATAACGCGCTCATCGGCAACAAAGTGCAGTGGCCGGATTCCGTGCGTCTCGCCGCGCAGGTTGGCTTCGGCGGCATCGATCTCAACCTTGGCGCCGCAATGAAGCAAGGTCTCGATGCCACCCGCAGCCTTCTCGAAAGCCTGAAACTTCGGCTGTCCTTCTGCAGCCTGCCCGTCAACGTCACCGGCGCCGACGACGTTTACCAGCGCGGCATGGCTTCGCTCGAAGAAAACGCGAAGTTCGTCTCCGCCGTCGGCTGCGGACGCATGATGATGGTACTCCCCGCCGCCAGCGCCACGCCGGCCGATGAGCTACGCAAGCAACTGAAGGAACGCCTTACCGCGATCGCCGAAGTCCTTGCCCGCAACAACTGCCGCCTTGGCCTCGAACCGCTCGGCCCGCTGATGTTCCGCACCCGCGCGCCGCACGAATTCATCTGGAAGATGAACGATGCTGTCGCCTTCGCGAAGGAAATCGGACCCAACATCGGCATCGTCCTCGATTCCTGGCACTGGCATCACTCCGGCGCCACCCCGAATGACATCATTCAGGCCGGCAAATCGCGCATCGTGACCATCCATCTGTCGGACGCCGCGAAAATGCCGCCCGAGGACGTGAAAGACAATCAGCGCCTGCTCCCCGGCGAAGGCGTGATCGATCTCGTCGGCTTCTTCCGCGCGCTCCACCAGATCGGTTACGAAGACGGCGTCAGCCCCGAAGTCCTCGGCCGCATCCCTGCGACGATGTCCGCCGAAGAAGGCGCAAAGCTCGGCCTCGACGCCTCACTCGCCGTCATGCGCAAAGCCGGCATCCCAATTTAATCCCGCCAACCAACAACCATTCAAACACCCAAACCAGACGTGGGGCCGGGCTTCGCCCCGGCCGACGCAAACAATCAGGAACCGCCCGCCTTCTCACTCAACTCCGCCCACCTCTCATACAACCGATCCACCTCACCCTGCGCCGCATCCAACAGCGCCACAGCCTCAGTCAATCTCGCCGGATCAGACACGACCGCCGGATCTTCCAAAGCCCCGCGCGCGTCGGCCAGCCGCCCCTCCGCCTCCTCAATCCGCCCCTCGATCGACTCCCACTCCCGCGCCTCCAAATACGAAAGCTTCTTCTTCCCCGGCTCCCCACTCTTCGCAGCCGCAACCGGCGCCGCCTTCACCACCTTCACCTTCTTCGCCGCATTCGCCTGCTCCCACTGCGTCAGCTCCGCGAAAAACTCCGCCCCGCCCTCACCATCCAGCGCCAGCAGCGTACTCGACAACCGGTCCAGCAAAAACCGGTCATGCGTCACCAGCACAATCGCCCCCGGAAAATCCGCCAGATTGCTCTCCAGCACTTCCAGCGTCGGAATATCCAGATCATTCGTCGGCTCGTCCAGAATCAGAATGTCCGCGGGCTGCAGCATCAAACGCGCAATATGCACCCGCGCCCGTTCGCCGCCCGAAAGATTCTTCACCGCGAGATCCAGTTGCTCCGCGCGAAATAAAAACCGCGCCGCCCATCCCGCCACATGCACCGGACGCTCGCGGAAAATCACCGTATCGCCCTCGGGCGCGAGCGCCCGCCGCAGCGGCAGCTCCGGATCGATCCGGTCGCGATTCTGATCGAAGTACGCCACCCGCAGCCCTTCCGCCAGCCGAATCTCCCCCGCATCCGGCTTCAGCTCCCCCACAATCAGCCGCAGCAGCGTCGACTTCCCCGATCCATTCGCCCCCAGCACCCCCAGCCGCGCCCCCGGCCCCAGCACAAAACTCACATCGCGAAACAAAAGCCGTCCGCCCATGCTCTTGCTCACGCCCTCGCACACCACCAGCCGCTTCGTCAGCCGCCCCGTCGCCGAAAAATCGATCGACGACGTTCCCCCCACTTGACGCGACGTCACATCCGTCAGCTGCGCCTGCAGCTCCATCGCATCCTGAACCCGCGCCTTCGATTTCGTTGTCCGCGCCTTCGCCCCGCGCCGCAGCCATTCGAGCTCGCGCTCCACCAGATTTTCAAGCGCCTCCTGCTGCCGCTGCTGCGCCCGCAGAAAGTCCGCGCGCTTTTCGAGAAACCTGCTGTACGGCCCCGGCACCGCGTACAACCCCTGCGGATACGACCGGTTGATCTCCGCCACCCGCGTCGAACAGTTCTCCAGAAAATACCGGTCATGCGTCACGAAAACGGACGCAAACGGCGCATCGTTCACCAACTTTTCCAGCCACAGAATTCCCGGCACATCCAGGTGATTCGTCGGCTCATCGAGCAACAGCACATCCGGCTTCTCCGCGAGAGCCACCGCGATCGCCAGGCGCTTGCGCCAACCGCCCGAAAGCGTTCCCGCCGCAACCGATGCATCCTCGAATCCCACGCGGCTCAGAATCTTCGCCACATCGGTTTCACGATCATCCGATTCCGCCGCCGCAGCCAGCACGATATCGCGCACGCTCGCCGAGGCGTCGAACACCGGATCCTGCACCACCATCGCCAGCCGCACACCCTTGCGCTGCGAAACCGTGCCTTCGTCCGGCGACATTCGCCCGCTCAGCACCTGCAGAAACGTCGATTTCCCCGCGCCATTCGGACCGATGATCCCCAGCCGCTCGCCTTCATGCAGGCTGAGCGAAATCCCCGTGAACACCGTGCGCGAGCCAAAGGATTTTGCGATCGAATCGCACGTCAGCAGTACAGCCATTCAGCGAACCAGCTCGATCTCATGCAGCGCGGTTTCCAAAGGACCGTACACGACGCTCACATCCGCCGTGCCGGTCGCCAGCCCCGCCGGCAGCAGCGCATTCACCTGCCGCGACTCGCCCTCCGGCGCCAGCCAGATCGCCGGCAAATCCGTGCCGTTCAGCCGCACGTGAATCTCATCCTCCCGTGCCGAACCCGGCAGCCCCGCCACCCAGATCGAAATCGCGCTGTCCTCACCCGCGCGCACGCGATTCGATTCGAACGTCTTCCCATCGGCAATCCGCGTCACCTTTAGCCCCGCCATCCCTGCC
>CAZPZE010000385.1:0-9285 GCA_964590625.1 uncultured Solibacteraceae bacterium | reverse complement strand
ACGCCTCCGCCGGAGCCGTCTCCACCGGAATATCGAACTTCGGTTTCGCCTTCCCCTTAGCTCGCGGCCGCGGCGGTTCTTTCACGAGTTGCGGCTGTAACTGAGTCGCTGCTGCTGCCATAGTGAATCTCCCATCCCTTGCGGTCTTTCCCGCCGCCGTCTTTGGATGCCCCGCGCTCGATGAATTCGAGCAGCTTCGTATAGTCGTCCGCCGCCCGGCTGCGAGGCCCGTACTCCCAGATCGTCTGGTGGCTCGCCGTCGCGTAATTCAGATCGATGCACTGCCGGATCCCCGGCTCAAACACATGCGGCCCGATCAGCGGATCGTTCTGGAGTGCCTCGATCGTCGCCCGCGTCGCGTGATTCCCGCTGTGCACCGACGTCGGCACCACCGCCAGCACATCCAGCCGCCGCTCCGGCCACAGCTCGCGCACCTGCAGAATCCCGTCGAACGTCTGCCGCGCCCCGATCACCGCCATCAGGTCCATCCCCACCGGGATCACCAGGTCCTCGGCGAACAGCAGCGCGTTGTACGTCAGCAGATTCATCGCCGGCGACGTATCCAGCACCACCAGGTCCCAGGCATCCCGCCCGCGGAACCGCCGGTCCAGAATCGTCTCCCGCTGCGGCTCACCCGCCAGCCGCCGCTCCAGCGAAAACGCGGCGGGCGTCGACACCACCGCGTCCAGCCCCGGCCGCACATCGCGCAGGACCACGTCCTCCACCGCGCACTGGCCGGTCATCAGATCTTCGAATGTATGGGAAGCGCGAAGACGAAGCGTGTGCCCCACGTTGCCCTGCGGATCGGCATCGATCAGCAGCACCCGCTGCCCGCGCGCCGCAAATCCGGCAGCAATGTGAACGGCAGTCGTGGTCTTCCCCACCCCGCCCTTCATATTGACCACGGCCAGCCTGCGCATAGGCCACCTTCCTTTGAAAACATCTTAACATGAAAATGTTTTAAAGGAACCACCCGGTCCGGCGGACTTAATTCTTCTTCTCGTTGTTCGTCCGGTCGTAGTCCGGCAGCACACAATCGCGGGAAGCTGGTACTGACAGCGACGATTAAGGCGAATCCGGGGTTCCGATCTACGGATCCTTCCGGATGGTAACCAGCTCTGACTTCGGGGCCTGCCCACCCATATTCGTCGTCGCCACCAGAATCTCGAAATACGGAAGCTTCTCGCCAGGCGCCGCGATCTTCTTCAGCACCGGAAGCAGCATATCATCATTCATCACGAAGTCCATCGCCGCCTCCGTTCCCGCCATCGTTGTTCCTTCCACAAGCAGCGCGGACTCATTCCCCATCAGCCCTGGCTGAAACGCCACCAGCCCGTACGCGCGGCGGAGCGGATCGCCCGGCGAGTTGAAATACGCTTCGCGCTCCCCGGAATTCGGCCGCCGGTTGTTCACACGGAACGCGCGAGTCTTCTCATCGATTTGGAATTGGAAGTTCAGCTTCTGCTCGTAGAGCAGCACCCACGGATTCGCTTCCGCCACTCCGCTGAGAACCACATTCACGCCCTTGAGATCCGGCAGCTTCACATCCCGCGCATAGCGGATCTGCAGATGCTTCGGATCGCTCCACGGCGACTCAATCAACCGCGCGGCGAAATTCAGATCGGCCATCGTCGTGTAACGTCGCGATCCCACATCGACCGCGATCTTTCCCGCCGTATCCAGCGAGTCTGTGACGATCATCGAGAAATCCTGCGGTGGATAATCCGGCAACCCGATGTTCCGTCGGGTCAGGTTCTGAAACATCACCAGCCCCGAATCCGCCGGAACGAAGAGCGTGCTCTGATCTCCGCCGAAAAACCGCCTCCACAGTGGATGCACCTTCTGTACCGGCGCCGCATTCCTCTTCCCCAGCCCGTAACCGGCAATGGCGCCGATTACACCAACCGCCGCGCACACCAGAGCCGCGATCATCCACACCCGGCGCGGCGCCACCCCACTCTTCGCCGGTACCGCCGCAATCGCAGGCTCCTCTTCATTCACCCGCAGCTCCGCGCGATGCTCCACGACCGATGCGGCCACTCGCTCAAAAGCCGGGATGTAACTTCCTTTCGGAATCGTCAGCCGCAGCTCTTCGCCCGCGCCCTCGTTCTCGAAGTAGCTCTCCAGCTTCTGCCGCAGCAGTCGCGCATGAGAACGCACAATGCTGTCTTCCGCCGGCAGGTACCCCTCGCTCCGCCCGAAGATCTGCACCCCAATCTGCTGCTCGGAAATCTCGTCGGTACGGCCCTCGAACGCGCACGCGCAGATGTAACGAAGGAATTGCGAAAGCCGGGGCGAGCGCGTGAACGCAGGGGACGAAGCAATACGCTCGACCAGCTCTCTCCGCGCCTGCAGCTCGCCGGCGGAAACCGGTCTCGACGAGACGGACTCTGAATCGGTCATGGATTTCAGCACTGCCGGAACTCCGCCTCTTGCGCTGAGTATATCGAAGCTCGCTGCCCTCGGACGCCACTTTTGGCGAAATGGAACGCAGTTGTAACCCAACCGTGATACTCATCGGACCATACTCACTTGAGCCCGCCGCTTCACATCGCCCGCATTGCCCGCGGCGGCGGCTCGTAAGTGTCCGCACCCCAGCGCGCTCCGCGATTTGACGGTGAAACCGATGTCAAATGACTTGTCGCACTTCGCACGGCCGCCTTATGGTGGACTCAAATGAAAAGCACTTACCGCCTCGTTCTGATCGCGTTTCTGGCTTTGGCGTGCATCGCAGATCTTGCTGCCCAGTCGAACGCATCCGACGCCGCCCTCGAAGGTTACGTCCGCGACGCGACCGGCGCCGCCGTTCCTTCCGCACAGGTCACCGCACGCGAAATACACACCAACGTCATCCAGCGCGCCACCACCGATAGCGGCGGCTACTACCGCTTTCCTTTACTGCAGGTTGGTGACTACGAAGTCGGCGTCAGCGCCTCCGGCTTCCGCGCCTGGCTTCGCTCCGGGCTCAATCTCACTGTGGGCCAGAAGGCCCACGTGGACGTCGCGCTCGAAGTCGGCCCGGCGACCGAGCGCATCGACGTCAGCGCCTCCGCCTCCCAGGCCGACACCGGCATCGCGGGAACAGGCGGCGTCCTCGAAAAGGACGCCGTTGAGGAACTCCCCGCCGCCTCCCGCAACGTCTACAACCTCTTTCTCCTCGAGCCCGGCATCCAGGGCATCCCGCTCGATCACATCCGCACGACGTACCTCACATTCGGGGGCGGTGAGCGCGCCAACTGGACCGTCGACGGCCTCGACGACACTGAACATTCCGTCAATCGCCAGATCCGTCTCGTTGTCGTCATGCCGGATGCTGTACAGGAAATGCAGGTGCTCGGCAGCGGCTACTCCGCGGAATTCGGCGGCGCCGCCGGAGGCCAGGTCAACCTGGTTCTCAAGTCCGGCACTAACCAATTCCACGGCTCCGCCACCTACATGAATCGCCCCGGCGGCATCCAGGCCCGCCCTTCTCTTTCCGCGACGAATCCGCCAAACCGTTCCTGGTCCGACAGCGGTGGCACTCTCGGCGGCCCCATCAAGAAAGACAAACTCTTCTTCTTTGCGCAGGGCGAAGTCAACCCCTACGTTCTGCCGAAAGCCATCACGGTCACGCCCGCGAATGAAGCCGCGTTGCATCTCGATCCCAGCGACCTCGGCCCCTCCCCGTATGGCGAAACCTACCACGCGATGCTCGGTAAGGTCGATTACCGGATCAACGACCACAACTTCGGCTTCGCCCGCTTCAATCGCTTCACCAATCACCAGCCCAACACCGCCTCCGGCCTGACCGTTCCTTCGCGCGGCAACACCTATTTCGATTCCGAAAACGCCGGCGGCGCCCAGCTCGCCACCATCCTCAGCTCCGCCATGATGAATGAGCTTCGCGTCGGCGTGATCGAGCGCAACAGCGGCAACGGCCTGCTCCCGAATGCTCCCGAAGATGGAGCGTACATCAACATCACTGGCGTCGCGAACATTGGGCGGAATCCGCTCGCCGCCAACTATACCCACGAAGAGACGAAGCAGATCACGGATAACCTGACCCGCACCTCGGGCCGCCACACGTTCAAAGCCGGCGTTGATTACGAATACAGCAGTTTCGACATCCTGAAGGCCGAGAACCGCACCTTCGTCTTCGGCGGTCTCGCCGCCGCCAATGGACGCCCCGCCGTCAGCGCCCTTAACCAGTACCTCGACACCCTCGCGAAGCTGACCGATCCAGCCACCGGAAAGCCCTACACCTACACCCAGTTTCAGGAAGACGGCGGCGCCCCGCATCTCGCTATCGGCTTCAATCTGGTCAAAGCCTTCCTGCAGGATGAGTTCCGCGTCTCTCCCAATGTCACCATCAACGCGGGTGTGCGCTATGAGACGATCCGCTTCCCGGAATTTGATGCCAACGCGCCCTACCCGCTTTCCCGTTCGGTGAATAACGATTCGCTCGACTTCGCGCCGCGCTTCAGCGTCACCTGGTCGCCGTTTGCCGATCGCAAAACTGTCATCAGCGGTGCCTTCGGCATGTTCTACGACGTTCCCAACCTCAGTCTCTTCTATGGCGCGGCGCTGGTGAACGGCGATCGCTTCCTGAGCTATCAGGTCGCCGGGACGGATCCTGCGGCGCCCGTCTTCCCGAACGTTCCGGTGATCAGCAGCCCCACCTTCCTGGTCAAACCCAGTATCACCGCCTTCGCGCCCGGCTTCCGCAACGCGTATCAGGAACAGACCACCGTGCAGATCCGCCACGAAGGCCCGCTCGGACTTCTCTTCACCACCGGTTATAACCTGTCCGTGATGCGTCACGGCCTCTACACCATCAACGTCAACACCGGCGCCGTTACCGGCCATCTGGCCGACGGACGCGCTACCTACGGTGCTGCCGGCACCCGGCCGAACCAGAGTTTCAACCAGATCAACCTGCTCGAATCGGGCGGCAATGCCAATTACAATGCCGGATTCATCAGCATCAACCGCCGCTTCTCGAATAATTTCGAGTTCGGCATCTCCTACACCTACGCGCACGCGCTGAGCGACACACTCGGCGAAGGCGGCGCTCCGGAGGATCCCGCCAGCCTGCGGCGCGATTACGGCAGCACCGAAACCGACGTCCGCCACAACCTGGTCATGCAGGGCGTCTTGGCGCCGCGCTTCCGCCCCGCGCTGCGCTGGATGAACGGCTTCCAGTTCTCCGCGTCCGCCTACTACGACAGCGGGCTCCCCATCAACGTCACCGCCGGGACCGATCTCAATGGCGATGGCAACCTGAACGACCGACCGCTCTTCGTCGGCCGCAACAGCGTCGGCGGACCGTCATTCCTTCAGGTCGATTCCCGCGTGCAGCGCACCTTCACCATCCGCGAACGCCTGCATCTGAGCGTGCTCGCGGAATTCGAAAACCTTCTGAACTCCACCAATCCCGGATGCGCCACCAACACCGGCTGCACCAGTGCCGTGATCGCACATTCCAGTGCGGTCGATTTCGGACGCCTCACCACCGCCGCGACTTCTCGCAACATCCAGCTCGGCATGAAGGCCACTTTCTGAATCACATGCTCAAACGATCCTTACTCCTCTGCCTTATCGCGGTTCCCCTGCTCCACGCCTGGGGACTCAAAGCCCACCAGATGCAGCTGCGCGTCGCTTTCGAAGCGCTGCCCCGCACCATGCCGAAGTTCTTCCTCGATTCGGAAGAAGCCCTCGTGCTCCTCGGCACCGAGCCCGACCGCTGGCGCACGCCCGACGCGCCCGCCGCCACCGAAACCACCGGCCCCGACCATTTCTTTTCCTGGGAAATCGCCCCAAAGCCCCTTCCGCCGGATCGCACGGCCTTCATCGGCGCTCTCGCCCGCCACGGCGATCTCTCAAAGACGCCCCTCACCATGAAGCGCTTCGGCACATCGCCCTACGCGATTCAGGAATGGGCCGAAATCCTGACGGGCGCCTTTCAGCGCTGGCGCGAAATGCCCGAAAGGACAGACGCCCAGCGATTCGTCAAACGCCGCCACGAAGAGAGCATCCTCTTCATCGCCGGTGTTCTCGCGCATTGGGTCATGGACAGCTCCCAGCCGCAGCACTGTTCCGTCCACATCCTCGGCTGGGACCCGTCGGTTCCGAACCCGAACGGCTACGTGACGACCCGCGATATCCACGGCCGTTACGAGACCGACTATGTCAACGCGAATATCGGGATCGATGACATCCGCCCGCTGGTGAAGCAGCCGCCGGTCGAACTCGGCCCGTGGATTGAGGCCATGACACCCTACATCGCGAACTGCAATTCGCACGTCGAGGAAATCTACAAATTCGACCTGGCCGGCAAATTCGGCAGCGGCCACGAACCGGCGGCGGCGAAACCGTTCACTGCCGGCCGCCTCGCCGAAGGCGCCCGCATGCTCCGCGACGTCTGGTACACCGCCTGGGTTCGCTCCGGCCGCCTGAAGAATTCGGAAGAGAAATAATCAATCGGAGGCCGTATTCCCGGCTGGTGGATCTTCTGTCGGCTTCGGCCGCGGCTTCGGCTCATCCAGCCGGCAATGCCACCGCAGCACCGCATCGTACTCATCCACATTCCTGTACCGATCGAGCTTATAGAATTCGTCGCGTTCCTTCCCGGACATGTTCCCTCCCTTTCGCGCTCCAGCACGCCAGCGCCAGCGCAATCACCAGATCGTCGTGCTCCCCGCTCCGCTCCGCCCCCAGCCGCGTCCGCCCGCTCGCATTCACATGCGTCCGCACATCGCACAGCTCGCGCACCAGCCGCGCGCCCTCTTTCAGCTTTCCGATCGAGAGCTGCCGGTTCTCGAGCAGCACCAGCAGTTCCGCCATCAGATCGCGTTTCGGCACGCAGTCACCGGACGCCCGCTCGCCGCCCGTAATCGTCACCGCCTTCACCGGACACCCCAGCCGCGCCGCATTCAGCATGTCCACCACCGGCGTGCCCACGCCGGACGCATCCACCGTAAGGGTGGACCGCCCGTGATACAGGTCATCGGCCCGCACAATCTCCCGCACCCGCTCCACCACCTGCGGATACGGCATCCCCAGCGCCATCCGCTCGGCATACCGCACCACCAGCCGCTCGAACTCCGTCCCCATGAACGCGCGCCGGTTCTCGATCCGCTCCACCACCACGACCGCCGTATGATCGCGCTTCTGCCCAAGGTCTAAACCAACAAAAAACATAATTCTGGTCTTTGTTCCCGATAGAATGAAGCCGAAGCATGAAAGCAACGCTCCCGATCGCCATCCCTCAACAGGCCATCGCGGCTTTTTGCGAGCGCAACCACATGCGAAAGCTGTCCCTGTTTGGTTCGGTCCTCACCGATCGCTTCAGCGCACACAGCGACATCGACATCCTTGTCGAGTTCGACCCCGCTCACATCCCCGGCCTGTTCGAGCTGAGCGGCATGGAGCTCGAACTTTCGGATATCCTGGGACGCAGGGTCGACCTCCGGACGCCCGGCGAACTCAGCCGCTACTTTCGGGCGAACGTGGTCGCGAGCGCCGTCCCACAATACGAACGCGTCGGAAGGTGGGGCAGGATGGCATCCTGCGCGCGATTGTGAATCGCGCTGGCCTGGTAATTGCAAATCGCCACGCCGCTTGGACAATGTCCGCAGCTTTGCCGCCACTGAACTAATTCCTCCCTCGAAGACTCAGTTCCGGAATACTCAAATCGATCGCCTCCTCGATAAGCTGCCGGTCGAAATACTCTGTCCCGTCCCCATGGAACTCCCCCATATACTCCTGCGCGAATTCCGCCGCCGTCATAATCCCCCGCTCGCGGTTCAGAAACGACGCCGAAATCCGCGGGCAATCCGTCGCCTTCACGCACACCCGCATCCACTCCTCGCCGTTCCCGGACGCCCCCGCCCAAGTCTCATAGAAAAACCCGCGCTGTCCGCACGGCGTGGACATCATCCACAGATCGCCATCGCCCACCGCAAGCATGGGCCTTAGCGCGCGATACAGCTCATCCGGCACGCGCGACGCTTCATCGATGAGAATCATCGACACCGCCGAGAACCCGCGCACCGTGGCCTCGGTCCCTGGCAGCCCGACGATCCGCGATCCATTCGGCAGCAGCAGCGAGATCGCGTTATCCCCATCGCCGCGCGGCTTGATCTGCAGCCGCCGAAGCAGCGCCGACGCTTTCCGGATAAACTCCGCGCTCTGCCGCTCCGAAGGACTGGCCACCAGCACCAGCGCTTCCGCCCGCGTATACGCGCGATGAATCGCCTTGGCCGCGGTGACGGTGGACTTCCCCCACTGCCGCGAACAATTCAGAATCCCGCGATTGGCGTCGGAGAGCAGCACCTCCGCCTGCTTCTCATCCGGCTCAAACCCGAGCCTGGTCCGGGCGAACGTGACGGCGTCAATCGCCGCTTCCGGCTCCAACGCCTCTGGCCGGAGTTCATAGATATTCCGAAACGTGTCCCACTTCCTCACGCTCAGGGAATATCACAGCAGTCAAGAGAACCGAGCCGGATTGAAAGCCTCCGGCCCGAGCAAGCGACACATTTCAGGCAGGTTGTCCGTGACAAAAATTTCCGAAAAAAGTTGTTACTCGCTCAACGGAAGGCTGGCTTTCGTCGATAGCTACAATAGCCCTTCAAACGGAGATCCCCTCATGCGAATCGGATTTTCAACGGGAGCGATCGCCCGCGGCAACTACCGCTCGGCGCTCGAGTCCTTGAGACGCCTCCAGGTGCAGGTCGTGGAGCTTTCCGCCCTCCGAATGTCGGAACTTGCGCCACTCGTACACGACCTGCCGCATCTGGATCTGTCGTGCTTCTCCTACGTCTCGTTCCATGCCCCCAGTGCGTTCGAGCCATCCGAGGAAGGCTCTGTCGTCGAAGCGCTGCGCTTCGTGGCCGATAACGAAATTCCGGTCGTTGTCCATCCGGATACCATCTCGGATTTCGCATTATGGCGGGAGTTTGGCGGTCTGCTTGTCGTGGAGAACATGGACAACCGTAAAGCCATAGGCCGCACGTCATCGGAGCTGACAAAAATCTTCGAACAGTTGCCAAACGCCGGCTTCTGCTTCGACATCGGCCACGCTCGTCAGATCGATCCAGGCATGACAGAATCCAGGAGGTTCCTGGACGAACACGGTCTCCGTCTAAGACAAATTCACATGAGCGAGGTCAACGCGGCCGGTCAGCACGGACCAATGCCTCCTGAGGCAGTTCAGGCGTTTCAGCATGTCGCCGGAATGATTCCTCTCGATGTGCCCGTGATACTCGAGACACTGATTGACCTCGGGCAGAGCGATGTTAGAGCCGA
>CAZPZE010000384.1:0-7113 GCA_964590625.1 uncultured Solibacteraceae bacterium | reverse complement strand
GTGAGCTCATCCGTGAGCCCCAGATTCACGTCGGAAATGCCCACAATCATGGTTCCGATCACCGCCGCGCTTGCCCAGTGCAGCAGGAATCGCCGGTCCGATCTCCCCGGCGGCAGCCGCCGCAGCGCCTTCTGGAAATCGAACAGCGCCATCACGAGTGCGCCGGTCAGAAACAGGGCCGCAGGAATTCCGCGCTCGGCCGCGTAGTGGATGTAAATGCTGTGGAGATGTTTGTAATACCCAGGCGGCAGCGTCCGCGGAATGTCCTTCGGCAGATAGGCGAAGAAGACCTCGTCCTTCGTGATCTGCTCCGGCCCTACTCCCAGCAGCGGATGGGCTTTGATCATCTCCCAGCCGGTCCGCCAGACGATGATGCGATGCTGATTCGAATCCGTATTCGTCTCCGGATGCACGATGGAGTTCACCCGCTCCCGCAGCGAGGGAGGTCCCAGGAAATACCCCGCAATCAGCAGCACGGGCACCGCCGCCACGGCCCACCGCCGCCACCACCACAACAGATAGCTCCCGGCGATCACAGCGGCAATCATCGCCATTCGCGTGTAGCTCAGGTAAAGCGCTGTGCAGATGACAGCGGCGCACAACGCCACGGGCCAGAGGCGCTTTTTCGTGATTGGACCGAACAGCAGAAACGCCACCAGCATCAGCAGCAGATAGAGCTCCTGGCCGGAAAACGTCATCCAGTGATCCTGCAGGCCGGTGATGCGCTGATCGAGATAGAAATGATAGAAATCGCGATGCAGCGCGCGCGCCTGCATCCATTTGCGCGCGAACTGCGAGAGCCCGACGATCGCCGTGTAAGTGCCGACGCCGGCCCAGGCAATCGTCAGAATGCCAATGTCGCGGATGGTGCGGACTGCGGAGAACACCGTCAGCAGGGTGATGAAGACGACCATCTTGCGCACCTGCGTCAAACCGCCGGAAGGGTCAGGCGAGAAGGCGAGAGAGAGCAAGGTCCAGAGCAGGAAGAGCCCGAGCGGAATCGCGATGCGAGGCCAGCGCAGCGGGAGTCCGGACAGCAGCACGACCGCGACGGCGATGGCGAGGAGGATCTGTGAGAGCGCGATGCTGACGAGGATCGATACGGCCGCAGCAATCGCGAGCCATGCGCTGAGTTTCTTCAGAAATGGCGGTGGAACCAAGCAGCCAGTATCTCGCATTCAACTGGTTGTAGGGCGGGGCTTCGGCCCTGCCGTCGGCCTTCCGGCCGACGCGGATTAAGGAGAGAATTCAGGCGCAGCGCGGCACTAATTCCAGGTGAACCGATACGAAAGACGACTCCCGCACTGGGACGCGGTCAACGGCCGCCTCTTTGTGACATTCCGTCTATACCGAAGTCTGTCTTCCAGTCGCGCATTTCATCCACAGGAGGTCACCGGCGGGCGCGCGTTTGTCGTGATCGATCGCTTACTTGATCAATCGCGAAGCGGGCCTGTGTTTCTTCGACAGCCGCAACCGAAATGGTTGTGAAGGCGATACGTGACGGCGAACGAAGATTCCAACGTTACGACCTGCACGCCTTCGTCGTTATGCCGAACCATGTGCATCTGCTCGTGACGTCAAAAGCACCGCTCGCGAAGTGGCTGGGCGCGCTGAAAGGATTCACCGGGCACAAAGCCCTCGAAATTCTCCAACAGGCCGGCCCCTTCTGGCAAAGCGAGAGTTTCGATCACCTCGTGAGAAACGACGAGGAATTCAATCGAATCCTCCGCTATATCGAATGGAATCCAGTGAAGGCAGGGTTAGCCGCTGCGCCTGAAGACTTTCCGTCCTCCAGCGCGGGCCAGAAGGCCCGCGGCAGCGCTGAAGCGCCGCCCTACGGCTAATGCGTCATGGCGTAGGTGACGTAATTCACGCCGATGCGCATTCCCAGCTGCGTGAACGGCACCGGATACTCCAGCGTATCCGCGTGCTCCCACGAATCCCCTAAATCCATGTTGTGACAGATTGCCACCATCAGGCGCCCGTAATCGTCGTAAATCCCGCGCCACTCCGGCTTGACGCCGTCCTTCTCCCACGTCTGCCCCGAATACACATACTGCAGCCCGGGCACCTGGAACTTATCATCCAGATCGAAAATCACATGGAAAATCTGGTCGTCGTTCGGAATATCCACCACCGCGCGGTCCGGGAACACCTTCGACATCACCGACATGAATCCCGCCCACTCCTGCGTCCCATGGAAGTCGTCGCACATGAAAAATCCGCCGCGCAGCAGATACTCCCGAAGCTTCGCAATCTGCGGATCCGTCAGCTCCCAATACCCCACTTCCACCGCATACAGGAACGGATAATTGAACACATCGTCATCATCCAGATCGATCGGCTGCTCCACCGACCGCGCCTTAATCCGCGTCAGCCGCCGAATCTCCTGCGAAAGATGGCGGTCGGAATCGGGATAATCGATGGTCCAGTTCGCCATCCCTTCCTTCCAGTTCGGATTCCCGCGGAAACCGTAATTCGGCCGCGCCGGATACATCAGGCGCGCAAACGTCCATTCGCTCTTTTCGAGATAATCGGGCGGCAGCGGATCATCCGGATGTTCAATCCCCGGATACTGCCGGAACGGACGCTGGAACGCCCAGGCAGAGCCGAGCACCACCGCCAGCGCGCCCGCCGCAAACACCGTCCATCGGAGTGTCTTCCGTCTCATCTCTGCTTCGGCGCCTGAGCCCGGGCTCCATCGATCCGCTCGCTCAGCATCCGCTCAAACACATCCGCACTGTAGCCGGTCATGCGGCTGAAAACCTGCCCGTTCCCATCGATCACCAGGATCGTCGGCAGCGACGCCGTGTTCAGCAGCCCCGCCAGCCCAGATTCCAGATAGACGGGCTGCTTCCATTTTTGTGCCGCGAGAAACGGCGCCACGGCGGAATGATCGTCATCGGCATCGAGCGAAAGGAACACCACATCCGGCGACCCGGCGTACTTCTCCTTCACGTGCTCAATCATCGGATGCTGCGCAATGCACGGCATGCACCACGTGGCCCAGAAATCCATCACCAGCGTCTTGCCCTTCAGTTTCGAAAGATCCAGCGTCCGCGCGTCCGGCGCATTGTTTCCGGCTCCCGGCAGCGTGAAGCCGAAGACATCCGTCACGCCGTAGTTCGGATCCATCGCCTTATAGCGGGCAGTGCGATCCTTCAGCGCCTTCGCATCGCGATCCCACGCTTTCAGGAACAACTCGCCCAGACCATCCTGCGACCCGTGCAGCATCGCATACAGCTCGCCGGCGCGCTGACGATAGGACTGCCGTTCGTTCCACGGCGCGCGCGTGTCTTCGATCATCGCGGCGTCGGCGTAGTGCTCAATCGCGTCGGTATCCCTGCCCGCCTTCGCTTCCCACTTCGCAATCTCCGAGGCGCTCTCGGCGCCGGGCTCGAGCGTCCACGCCTGCGTCGCCAGCGTCACCGCCTCCTGCGCGTTGCCCAGAATTCCCGTGGCCCGCGCCTTCAGCACGAGCTGCCGCGCCATCGCCCGATCCGCCAGATCGGCCCACTGCGCCCTCGTCGTATGGCCCTCCGGCGCACGCGCCCGCATATCGCGAACCCCCGCCTCGTATCGCGCCGACCATACCAACGCCTTCTTCGCCGATTCCTGATCGCCCGACGCCAGCAGCGCACGAATCACGCGATCCAGAATCTCCAGCTCATTCTGCGGATGGCCCAGCAGCAGCTTCTCGCCATACGTGATGATCCGCGGCGTATCGTTGTTCTCCGCGGCAGTCTTGTAAAGCGACGCCTCGATCTCCGCCCGCCGCGGCGCGTTCGGATACTTCTTCAGGTGCTCTTCGAGCCCGCGCGTCAGATCGATCGCGCTGCCGTTGGCCTCCGTGATCGTCTGGTTCAGATCATTTTGCTCCGCCTGCGGATTCGTGGGATAGAGATTGAGCGTCCCTGCCGTCTGGGCGGCTAAAATCAGGGGCGCCAGCATCAGCGGCACTGCGCGGACGAACTTCATTTCTGGGTAGTTGTGGCGGCGGGATTGGGCGGCTGTGCCCGGAACTGCTGGGCAAACTCGGCGGCGCGCTCTCGCGCGATATTCATGTAGCTTTGGTTTTTGATCACGCGATCGAGCAGCGGAAGAAACTGCTGCGGAACGATCAGCCGGTTCTGGTTGATCGTCCCCTGCATCTGCATCAGCGCGTTCTGTACGCCGAGCTTGTCGTACTTGACCGTGCGTTCGAGCTCGATGTAATCCCGCTCCGATTCCGCGATGCGCTCGAACCAGTCGAGCAGCGCCTGCGCATTCGGATCGGCGGAGTAGTTGAATTCCACCTGATGCGGCTTCTCTGTTCCGGCCGCATCCTCATACCGGAACGTCTTCTTCCCCATGAACGCGACTTTCAGGCTTGATTCCAGCGGGCTCGTGAAGTGATTGAGTTTATCGGCCAGCGAGAACATCGTATCCGCATCGCCCTGCGAGAGACGGATGGAAATCGGATTGTTATCGTCCGGCGCTTCCTTGTAGACCACGCTGCCGTCTTTTTCGAGCGAGATCTCTACGTACGCCGGCACGCTGCCCGGAAAGCTCTTCGTGAACACCAGACGCGGCGCTGCCTGCGCCAGAACCGGTAACCAGATCGCCGCGAAAACCGTAGTCCACTTCATCATGCGCGCGCTCCCATCCGTATTTCAGCCGACGCGGCCAGGAACGCGTGCGTTGCATGGCAGATGGCAATCGCCAGGGCGTCGCTCGCGTCTTCGGAGGTCACCGGCGCCGCCAGCCGGAGCAGGGAAGCCACCATTTGCTGTACCTGGGATTTCTCGGCGCGCCCATATCCCACCACGCTCTTCTTCACTTCGAGCGGAGAATATTCGGCAATCCGCAGCGACGCTTCCACCGCGACCAGCATCGCCACTCCGCGCACATGTGACAGCTTCAGGGCGCTCTTCGCGTTCACCGCGAAGAAGACTTCTTCGATCGCCGCACAGTCCGGGCGGTGTTCCGCCATCAGTCGCCGCAATTCGCCCGCAATGTGAAAAAGCCGGAGTTCCAAAGGATCGCGGGCGGAAGACGTGATGCAGCCCGCCGAAATCAGCCGGTGCGCGCGTCCATCGCTGTCGATGACGCCGTATCCGGTTCGTTCGGTGCCGCAGTCGATTCCGAAAACCCGCATTCCTGAAAACCTCCGGCCCCGAAAATTTCCGCGCCCGCGCGCGGCCGTGAAAACTACGCTTCGACCGCCTCTTCGCTCGAATCGAAGTTCGAGTACACGTTCTGAACGTCGTCGTGCTCTTCCAGCGTTTCGAGCAGCCGGACCATGCCTGCCGCGTTCTTGCCTTCGAGCTCCATCAGGTTCTTCGGCACCATGGCGACTTCCGCCGCCACGGTTTCGATCCCCGCCTTCTGCAAAGCGGCGAGCACCGCTTCGTGGCTGTTGGGGTCCGAAAGGATCTCCCAGGAATCGCCGTCATCCTTCAGGTCTTCTGCGCCGGCTTCGAGCACCAAATTCATCAGCGTCTCTTCGGAGGCCTTCTCCTTCTCGATGATGATCTGGCTCTTGCGCTCGAACATCCAGGAAACGCTGCCCTGTTCGCCCAGGTTCCCGCCCTGCTTGGAAAACGCATGCCGGATCTCACTCACGGTACGATTCCGATTGTCGGTCGCCACCATGACGAGCACTGCCGCGCCGCCCGGTCCGTACCCTTCGAACATGACTTCGTCAATCTGGCCGCCTTCGAGTTCGCCCGTGCCGCGCATGATCGCCTTCTTGATGTTGTCGGAAGGCATGGAAACGGCTTTGGCGGCCGTGATGGCGGTGCGGAGACGCGGATTGCCGTCGGGATCGCCGCCGCTGCGCGCGGCGATCGTGATTTCCTTAATGAGTCGAGTGAAAAGTTTCCCGCGCTTGGCGTCGGTGGCAGCCTTTTTGTGCTTGATGGTTGCCCATTTAGAGTGGCCTGACATGTTGAGAGAGCTCCGATTCGCGTGCGTGCGGACACACTCCGATGCCCAGCCCGCAACCGCGTAGAAACTACAGGATAGCAGACAATAAAGAATCGCTTCTATGCCCCTCCGCCCGCTGATTTCCGAAGCGCAGATCCAGGCCCGCGTCGCCGAACTCGGCGCCCGGATCGACGCCGATTACCCCGATGGCGACCTCTACCTGATCGCCATCCTCAAAGGCGCCTGTTTCTTCCTTGCCGACCTCGCCCGCGCCATCCGGCGCGAGGCCTTTATTGATTTCATGGGGATTTCGAGCTATGGGATGAAGACGCGATCATCCGGTGAGGTGAGAATCACGCGCGATCTCGATATCTCGCTCGAAGGCCGCCACGTGCTGATTGTGGAGGACATTATCGACAGCGGAGTGACGCTGCATTACCTGACGGAGCTGCTGCAGGCGCGCAAGCCGAAATCCGTGCGGGTGGCGGCGCTGCTCGATAAGCCGGAACGGCGGGTTCGATCTGTGGATGTGGCGTATGTCGGCTTCCAGATCCCGGATGAGTTTGTGGTTGGGTATGGACTGGACTATGCCGAACGCTACCGCACCCTGCGCGACGTCTGCATCCTCGAGGGCGAAACGTAGGGCGGGGCTTCGCCCTGCCGCCAGGCTTCTGCCCGGCGTCCTGGGACGTTGCAGGTCCTCGCCGTCCCCTTACAGCTTCGGTGACTTCCTGTAGCTCTCCAGCATGGCCGTAGAAATCTCCGAACTGCTCGGCCACTGACCTCGCCTCCGCCCTGCATGGGTTTCGTAATCGCCGAGCCGCGCCGGTTCGGGCTGCACCACCTGGCCCTGTTTCAGAAAGAGAAGACCTGCTTTGTCCGTCGGCATGCGGATAACAAAAGCCTCAGCCTCATCCAGACCGGCGCGTAAGCGCCGCGTGATATCCACTGGATCAAGCGGCTCGCTGCTGGCGATCTCGCGCCACTCGGCCGCCGGATAGTTTGAATTGCGACGGATCTCCGCGATCAGCCCCTCCGGCGTGAACCCAGGGGATTTCTCGACTGCGGCCCACACTACGGCTCCCAACGGCAGGATCGTCTCATGCACACTAACGAGGTCGACTAAATCGCGAAGTTCACGCCGGCCGGCGGCAGCCATCGCCTTGTTCATCGCGAGGTCGACAGGATGCAGAACATATCCGAAAA
>CAZPZE010000383.1:0-1636 GCA_964590625.1 uncultured Solibacteraceae bacterium | reverse complement strand
GAGGTGGAATCCATCCTCCGCGACGTGACCGCCGAAAAAGGCGGCGGCAAGTTCGTCATGGCGCACGTGAAAGACGATCCCGCCTGCGATGAGCGCCTTCGGGAATTCAAGGCCACCGTCCGTAACATCCCGCTCGAAGATGAATACGACGGAGCCGGCAAATGCATCATCACCGGCCAGCCGGTTGACCGGCGTGTCGTGATCGCCAAATCCTACTAAGCCGCGGCCGCCATGCGATCCATTACGCGCCGGCAATGGATCACGCTTTTCGCCGCCCAGGCCGGCTACATGCTGGACGCGATGGACGTCCTGCTGTTCGTCCTCACCGTCAACGTCCTGCGCGACGCGTTCCATCTGAGCGCCGCGCAGGCCGGTCTGGTCAGTTCCTTCACCCTGGCGTTTTCGGCTGCCGGCGGCATCGTGTTTGGCATCCTCTCGGACCGCATCGGCCGCGCCCGTTCGCTGATTCTTTCGATCCTGATTTTCAGCGCGGCCTCTGCGGGCACGGCGGCAAGCTGGAATCTCGCGTCGCTGCTTTTCTGGCGCGCGTTGATCGGTATCGGACTCGGCGCGGAGTGGTCAACCGGCGCCGTGCTCGTTGCCGAAACGTGGCCGCCGGAGCACCGCGCGAAGGCTGTCGGCATTATGCAATCCGGCTGGGCGCTCGGCTACATGCTCGCGGCCGGAATGACCGCCGTCATTCTGCCACGCTGGGGATGGCGCGCATTATTCATCGCCGGTTTGTTCCCGGCGCTGCTCACGATTCTGATCCGCCGACACGTGGAAGAACCGGAAATCTGGCAGCGCACCGCGCACAGCCGCGCCATGCCGGGCGAGATCTTCCAGGGCATTCTGCGGCGCCGCACTATACTCGCTTCCCTCCTCGCCAGCAGCGTTCTCTTTGCCTACTGGGGGCTGTTTACGTGGATTCCCGGCTTTCTCTCCGCTCCCGCCGATAAAGGCGGCGCCGGACTCACCGTCGTCCGCAGCAGCGGCTTCGTCGTCCCCATGCAGATGGGCGCGTTCGCGGGTTACGTGGCCTTCGGATGGCTGGCCGACAAGATCGGACGCCGTCCGGCCTTTGTCCTCTACGTGATCGCGGCCGCCATTCTCACTCCGATTTACGGCGCCACCCGAAACGAGCAAGCCCTGCTGGCCCTCGGCCCCGCCATCGGCTTCGTCGGCACGGGCTTCTTCAGCATGTTCGGAGCAATGCTCTCGGAACTCTATCCGACGAACGTACGCGGCGCGGGCCTCGGCTTTGTCTACAACATCGGCCGCGGATGCAGCGCTCTCGCTCCCTGGACCGTGGGATTCTTCGCCGATCACTACGGAATCGGCACGTCGCTCGCGCTGAATTCGGCGTTCTTCGCTCTGGGCGCGGTTCTGGTGTTCACGCTCCCGGAAACACGCAAGGCCGAGCTCGCCTGAGGCGCGCTCAAACCATCCGCAGCAACTCACACACCTGCCGGGCGGCATTGTGCGACGCCGATTTTTTCGATGATCCTTCCGCGGTCGCGATGAAATCTCTGCCGAGCCGCACCTCGACAATGAACGTGCGCGCGTGCCCCGGTCCGCTTTCGCCGACGAGCTGATATTCGGGGCGGGGGAGCGCGCGGTCGCGCGCCAGCCGGTC
>CAZPZE010000382.1:0-17786 GCA_964590625.1 uncultured Solibacteraceae bacterium | reverse complement strand
GCGCGCCGGCCAGCCTGGGACAGAGTGCGGCCAGCACCTGCACCGTTACTCTCAGCCAGACCGCGCCAGGCGGCGGCGCCAGCGTCACGCTCGGAAGCAATAATGCTCTGCTGACGGTCCCCGCGTCCGTCACCGTCGCCTCCGGAGCCACCACCGCCACCTTCAGCGCCACTGCCGGAGCTTCGATCCCGAGCAACCAGAACGCGACCGTCACCGCCACCCTCGGGTCGAGCTCAAAGACGGCAACCATCGCACTGCAGGCTCCCGTACTGGTATCGAGTGTTTCCTGCGCGCCGGCCAGCCTCGGACAGAGTGCGGCCAGCACCTGCACCGTTACTCTCAGCCAGACCGCGCCAGGCGGCGGCGCCAGCGTCACGCTCGGAAGCAATAATGCTCTTCTGACGGTCCCCGCGTCCGTGACAGTAGCCTCCGGAGCCACCACCGCCACCTTCAGCGCCACTGCCGGAGCTTCGATCCCGAGCAACCAGAACGCGACCGTCACCGCCACCCTCGGGTCGAGCTCAAAGACGGCAACCATCGCCCTGCAGGCTCCTGTGCTGGTATCGAGTGTTTCCTGCGCGCCGGCCAGCCTCGGACAGAGTGCAGCCAGTACCTGCACCGTCACCCTTTCCCAGACCGCCCCGACCGGCGGCGCCAGCGTCACGCTCGGAAGCAATAATGCTCTTCTGACCGTGCCGGCTTCGGTCACCGTCGCTTCCGGAGCCACCACCGCCACCTTCAGCGCTACCGCTTCGGCCTCGATCCCTACGGATCAGAATGCAACCGTCACGGCCACTCTCGGATCGAGTTCGCAGACGGCGACCATCGCGCTGCAGGCTCCCGTGCTGGTATCGAGTGTTTCCTGCGTACCGACGAGTCTTGGACAAAGCGCCACAGGTACCTGCACCGTCACTCTCACTCATGTGGCCCGTACCGGCGGCGCCAGCGTCACGCTCGGAAGCAATAATGCTCTTCTGACCGTGCCGGCTTCGGTCACCGTCGCTTCCGGAGCCACCACCGCAACGTTCAGCGCCACCGCCGGAGCCTCGATCCCGAGCGACCAGAACGCAATCGTAACCGCCACCCTTGGAAGCAGCTCACAGGTCACGACTGTCGCACTACAGGCGCCGAACCTGATCCTGTCGCTGGCTTGTACGCCAGCAAGTCTTAACCCAGGAGCAGCGAGTACATGCACGATCACCCTCAGCCAGACGGCCGGGGCTGGCGGCGCCAGCGTCGCTCTCGGCAGCAATAATGCGCTGCTCACTGTCCCGGCCGCCGTGACCGTAGCGTCGGGAGCCACCATCGCCACTTTCAGCGCTACCGCGGGGTCGAGCATCCCCAGTAATCAAAACGCCACGATCACGGGAACGCTGGGGACGAGTTCGCAAACCACAACGGTTGCGCTGCAGGCACCAGTGCTCGTGTCCGGCGTTGGCTGTGCGCCGACGAGCCTTGGAGAAACTGCGATCAGCACGTGTACCGTTACTCTCAGCCAACCTGCAGGCACGGGCGGCGCCATCGTAACAATCTCAAGCAACAATCCGCTTCTCACAGTGGCAACGTCGATCACCGTGAGCGCCGGCGCCAGTTCCGCAGCATTCGATGCGACGGCCGGCGCGTCGATTCCAAGTGATCAGAACGCAACAGTCACCGCTACTCTTGGAACAAGTTCTCAGACGACGATCATCGCATTGCAGACGCCCGTCCTGGTGTCCTCAGTTGCCTGCGTGCCATCCAACCTTCCCGCAAGCGGCACCAGTACCTGCACTGTCACTCTCGGTCATACGGCACGGACCGGTGGCGCGAGCGTCACACTTGCCAGCAATAATGCCATGCTCACCGTGCCGGCATCCGTCACTGTCGCCTCCGGAGCCACCACCGCCACCTTCAGCGCCACTGCCGCAGCTTCGATCCTGACCAACCAGAACGCGATCGTCACCGCCACCCTCGGGTCCAGTTCTCAGACGTCGACCATCGCTCTGCAGACCGCCGCGCTGGTGTCGAGTGTTTCCTGCACGCCGACCAGTCTCGGACAGAGCGCGGCCAGCACCTGCACCGTCACTCTCAGCCAAACCGCCGGGACGGGCGGCGCCAGCGTCACACTCGGCAGCAATAATGCCATGCTCACCGTGCCGGCATCCGTCACTGTCGCCTCCGGAGCCACCACCGCCACCTTCAGCGCCACTGCCGGAGCTTCGATCCCTGCCGATCAGAACGCAACGGTGACCGCGACATTTGGAACCAGTTCACAGACCGCGACTATTGCCCTGCAGGCGCCGGTTTTGGTTTCGAATGTCTTCTGCATCCCTGCCAGTCTCAAGCAGAGCGACAAGAGCACCTGCACCGTTACGCTCAACAAAAACGCCAGTAACGGCGGTTCCAGCGTCACACTAGCGACCGATAATTCGCTCCTTGCGATGCCGACTTCGGTCATTGTAGCCTCTGGAACGGCCATCGCCACCTTCAGCGCGGCCGCTTCGGCTACCATCCCCACCAATCAAACCGCAACCGTGACGGCCACGCTGGGAGCCAGTTCGCAGGCCGTGAATGTTGGCCTGGAAACCACACTGGTGCTCCCGCCGACAACGGTTTCGAATGTGACGTGCAGCCCCACAGCAATCGGGCCGGCCAGCGCGACCAACTGCAACGTGACTCTCTCGCAACCGCTGCCCCCGATCAGCCTCGTCCACGTGACATCCTGCGGCCCACAAGCGTTTCCAACAGTCACCTGCACAATTCCATCAACCGGGAGCGGGAATTTGATTGTGGTCGGCTGGCAATCGGGAGCAGGCGCCGGTACGTCGCTGACGATCAACGGCATCACGGATAACGCAGGAAACACATACGCGGAAGCAGGAGCGGCACGTTCAATTGACTCGGCTTCAGGGGCAGTCGCGGACCTTTGGGCGGCAAAGAACAGTGTGGCAGGCGCGACCACCATCACGATTGCGTCGAGCGGGGCGGTAGCGCAGGGGAGCGCCGTGATCTGGGAATTTTCCGGAGTCGACGTCTCAGCGCCACTGGATCAGACATCTGTCCTGAACAGTCAGGCCTCGAGCAACGCTCCCACAGGAGCCGCCGTTACCACCACAGCTTCAGATGAAGTCGTGATTTCCATCGCCACAGCGAACAATGTGAGCGGTATCGCGACAGAAAATCAGTTCGTCGCCGATTCCATCGTCGGAGGAGGCGCCTGGGCTCACTACACGACCAATTCCACGGGACCTTACGCGGCGCAGTGGACCCAAAGCCCCGCCGGCACGTACGCAAGCAGCACAGCTTCATTCCGGGTTGCAGGAACAGTGACCCTGTCCAGCAATAATTCACAACTTGCCACGCCATCGTCCGTTTTCATTCCGACCGGTGCAAGCACCGCGAGTTTCGCCGCGACATCGGGCAACTTCACCAGCAGTCAAACGGTGACTCTCACGGCCGCGCTCGGCAACAGTTCCCAGGCCACCACAGTGAGCCTGCAGGCACCAGACAGCGGCGGTACGGGGGGAAGTGGCGGCAGCGGTGGGACGGGAGGCAGTGGCGGCACGGGCGGCAGCGGTGGTTCTGGCGCGAGCGGCGGTACAGGTGGAAGTGGGGGCGGTACTCCGCTGACGGTTTCAGTTGACAACGTAACAATCAGCGCTGGCTATAACGGATCACCCGCGCTGCAAACGATCACGTTGACCTATAAAACCTACACCGAGGGTGCGCCATCGTTTTCCAGCAATACATCGGTGAACCAGGGGACCGGCTGGCTGACGGCGACACCCGCCTCCGGGACGATGTCGCTTGCATCGACCAACGGACTTCTATTCACGTATCAGGCTACCGTGACTATAACGGGCGATCCGACGGGCATCCAGGCCGGCTCCAGTTACAGCGGAACCGTGAATTTTGTCGCGAACGGCGCGATCGCGTCTGTGGGCGTGACTATGAATGTTGTCGCGTCGCAAGGCATCTCGTTCAGCCCACAGTCTCTGAGTTTTTCGTATCAGCAGGGCGATTCAACGGCTCCGGCTGCACAGACCATCTCGGTTTTCAGCAACTCGCTCAGCCAGATCACTGCCTCCCCTGTTCTGAACAGCGGTCAGGACTGGCTTACGGTCAGCGGCAGCGGAACCACCCCCGCGCTGGTAACGGCCTCCGTGAAATCGAATCTCGCTCCGGGCACGTATTCCGGCTCGGTCGCCATTTCGATGGGTGGCCAGACCGTCAATGTCCCGGTAACGTATACAGTCTTCAATCTTCCCCCGCAGCTCTCGGTCTCGCCTCTGATGATTCCGTTCTCCCTGTCTCCGGGAAGCTCCGCCGCGCATGGTCAGGTGACGGTATCAAACCCGGGTGGCGGGACGCTGGTGTTTACAGCGCAGGCCGCCTCCGATCAGGGATCGTGGCTCTCCCTGCGGGGCGACACTTCCGGCAGTCTCGTGGCTTCGGACTTTACGTCGCTGGCGTTTACCGCGGATCCAAGCGGCCTCCCACCGGGTACGTACACCGGTCGCATTACCGTGAAGGATGGAAGTTCGGCTGCTCAGGCTACGGTCAATGTTGTTCTGGCAATCAGCCTGAGCGGGCCGTCCATCACTCTTTCGCAGACGGGGATTAGTTTCTCGGCTGTCGTGAACGGTCAGAGCCCGCCCTCGCAATCCTTCACCGTATCGAGCGGCGGAGTTGGTGACTTTAATTGGACGGCCCAGCCCGAGATGCTATCCAGTCCAGACGCGAATTGGCTGAGCGTCACCCCGTCGAGCGGTTCGGCAACGGGGGGGCAGACTGGACCGCCTGTTTCGGTTTCCGTAAACCCGGCAGGATTGCTTCCGGGGCAATATTACGGCTCCGTTAAAATCAATGTTCCCAACGCTGCGAACAACCCACAGAGCGTTCTGGTCCTGCTCAATGTCGCCAGCGCAGACGCTGCGAATGCAAATATCGGATTCTCGACGAGTGGCCTCACTTTCACAGTTCCATCGGGCAGTACGACAAATCAGCAGCAGCAGGTCAGCCTGTTCAATCCCTCCAGCAGCCCGATCAATTATTCCGCCACACTGGCGACATCGAACGGCAATTCATGGCTCAGCCTGGCTCCCGCGAGCGGGCAACTGCAGCCAGGAAACAATTCCATTGCGGTGACAGTGAACCCCTCATTGCTGTCCGCGGGTGTACAAACGGGCACCATCACGCTTGGGTTTGACAATGGAACTGCCGGTACGGTTCAGGTCGCTGCAATTTCAACCACCATTCCTACCAATCCCTCGCTGAGACAGAACGGGATCGGAGCTCACCTGATTTCGGCTACGCAGGCCTGCGCAAATGGGACCGCGGGATACCTGGTTCCCGTGTTCCGCCAGCCGCTGGGCCAGTCTGCAGCGAAGGTCGCGCTGCCGCAGAAGATCCAGATTCAGGTCGTCGATGACTGCGGGAATCTGCTGACATCGAACCATGGTGGTATGGTGCAGGTATCGTTCAGTAACGGAGATCCTGCGATTGATCTGCACGATGCAGGAAATGGGATCTGGGAGGGTACCTGGACGCCCGGTAAATCCGCTGCGCCGGTTAACTTAAGCGTGGTTGCGACCGGACTCTCCCCTGCTCTCCATTCGATCGCCGCGGGAGTCGCCGTCACCGTACTGCCGGCTTCGCCAGCCGCGCCAGCCGAAATTTCCACCATCATGAACGCTGCGAGCACAGCGCAGGCAATTCCGCAGCTGGTGGCGCCCGGCAGCTATGTAGCCATATACGGCACCGGATTCACGACGAATGCTGCGGCCGTTGCGACTACGGTGCCACTCTCGACTACTCTGAACGATACTCAGTTGCTATTGGGCAACCAGCCGCTCCCGCTGCTCTATGCCGGAGCAGGACAGGTCAATGCGCTGATACCACAAAATCTCAATACCGACACAACGTACCAATTGACCGTACGGCGAGGGTCCACATTATCGACACCAGTGCCGATCACAATCGGGCGCTATCAGCCGGGTATCTACACGCTCAACTTCTCGGGCGAGGGACAGGGAATCGCGGAGATTGTGGGCACAACCCTTGTCGCCGGGCCGGGCGGTAACGGTTACAGACCGGCGCAACGGGGGTCTGATTATCTGTCTATCTTCGCCACCGGTCTGGGATCTGTGATTGGAACGAACGGCGAGGCTCCGCCACAGGACGGCGCCGCCGCTCCGCTCACTACCGTCTATAGGAGCGTCGGCGCCGTATCGGCGACTATTGGCGGAGTCGATGTTCCAGTCTTGTTCTCTGGCCTCACGCCCTCGCTGGTTGGGCTCTACCAGGTGAACGTTCAGGTCACGGCCGGGGTACCGACTGGCGACGCAGTGCCTGTGGTGATCACAGTGACGGACCCCGTAACTTCGAAGACCATTCAATCCAACACGGTGACGATCGCTGTACAGTAAGCTTCTCGTCTGCCTTCCACTTCGACCCGATCGTGAGGTTGGAACTGGCCCGCACTACCTCGGTCTCAGTACGTCGTGGGTAAAATGAAGACGTAACAATGGAGGAGCCAACCGGGCGGTTCACCATCCGCGAACTTCTCGGCTTCACGTGCTTCGTACTGTTATGCGGTATTCTCTATGCGGGTTTGAATCCGTTTCACGTTCCGGCGAACCAGGTATCGTGGCTTGCAGGGATGGACGGACTTCGATTCGGAGAGCACGGAACGGTTTTCGCGGTGGGGACGTTTCCGCCTTCGGCCGCAGATGAGCGAACGATTGAGTTCTGGGCAAAGCCCGGCCTCACCGAAGACAGCAACACTCTGCTCGCGTTCTACTCACCCGCCAATCCCCGCCAGCTCTGGCTCTCCCAGTCAATAAGCGATCTCAAGATTCAGACCCAGCCTTCTTCGGCGTGGCGAGGCGTGACAACCCAGAAATTTTACATCGACAACGCGTTCCAGGATGGCCGGAATACATTCTGGACGCTCGCCTTCGGGAAATCGAGCACGGCCGTCTATCGCAACGGTACGCTGATCCGGAAAACGGGTCTCCATTTCTCCTCCAGTGAGCTCAGGGGCCAGCTTGTCCTGGCAAATTCGCCTATTTTTCATGCCAGCTGGTCAGGTGTTCTCAGAGGCCTGGCTATTTTCGACAGGGCTTTGGACGGTGCGCAGGTCGACCGCCACTACACAACCTGGACACAAACCGGAGCGCCCTCGCTGACCCCGGGCGATGCCTGTATTGCTTTATATCTTTTCGATGAACATGCGGGTAACATCATCCATAACCGTGTCCGCACGGAGAACGACCTTTACATCCCGCAAAAATTCACCGTTCTCCGTCAGACCCTGCTGGATCCGATCTGGCGGGCATTCAGCTGGAGGATTGGTTTCTGGACGGACACGCTCATCAACATAGCTGGATTTATTCCGTTTGGCTTCTTTTTCTGTGCCTGGTTCTCCGTCCGAAACATGAAATCGTCAGCTTTCAAAGCCGTCATGTTCGGTGCAGCAATCAGTGTGTTGATTGAGGTAACTCAGGCCTGGCTTCCCACGCGAGATTCCAGTATGTCCGATGTAATCACGAACACCCTGGGATCTGTGATTGGTTCCATGGCCTATCGGGGATACCCCGCACGAGTACTGCGTGCAGGGGTCGCGTTGATCGCCCGCGTTCTAAACCAGCGCTGAAAGAGCGGTCAGGCGACCTTAGCGACGCTGTGGAGATGGCGAGCGAAGACGCTGTCGCGACGGGTGGAGGTGACCGGGATCGGCCGCACCCATTCGCGATCAATCTCCACAGCAACCGACCTCTGCAGGAGCGGCACGGAGACGATCAGGTGGTGCTTTCTCTTGATATCGACCGTCACGCCTTCAACACCCTGCAGCGGCCCTTTTTCGATGACGATTCTCGAACCCACCACCAGTTGCGGCCAGGGTCGAAGCATCAAACCAGATTTGACCATAGTCTGGATCATCTCGATTTCCTGATCGGATACAGCGATCGGAGTTCTGCCCGAGCCCACTATTGAAATCACACCTGGGATCGTCAGGATAGGAAGCCGCACCTGCGCGTCGAAACGGCAGAATAGATACCCGGGGAACAGAGGGAGATCCAGGTCTTTCATGCGATCCGACCATTGACGTCGGGAGCGGTAAAGGGGTAGATACTTCTCATAACCCTTCCCTGTAAGGGACACCGCGACGCTTTGCTCGAACTTCGAGCGAACCCGAACCGCATACCAGGCATGATTTGTCTGCGCGAAATCGATATCAGTATTTCCCGGAACTTCCGATGCGACGATCATCTGGTCTCTCCGATATTCCTTCAATCTTTAGACTGGTTCTGAGCCCTGAAGAAACAATTTACCGCAGATGTCTTGTGAGCTTACACAATTACGCCGTGAGAAAGTACCAGTACCCCCGTAAAACTTCCCCAAAATCGTACCTGCAAGCCAGATTGCCGTAGATCACCGGGTGGAAGAGACTTAATTGAACTGGACTCGATTTTAGTTCGTAATCTTGCGGAAACACTGGACAATACATGTTCAGTGATGACGGAAGCGGCCGGTCAGCGTTGCTTCTTCGATGACGTGGCCTTCGATTGCTCCGTCGAGTTCCTGTCGCGTGAGGCCGGCCGGCATGTCGGAATCCGTGTCGAGCGCATAAAGATGGAATACATAGCGGTGAGTGCCGCTGGGCGGTTTGGGGCCTGAGTAGCCTTGCTCGCGGAATCCGTTGATGCCCTGGCGGGCGCCGCTGGAGAGGACGCCTGTCGATGGCAGATGTTCTTTCAGTTCGGTGACGGCGGGATCGATGCCATACAGGAGCCAGTGGGTGAAAAGACCCGATGGTGCGTCAGGATCGTCGACAATCAGCGCAAGGCTTCGGGTATCCCGGGGAACACCTGTCCACGAAAGCGCGGGCGAATGATTGCCGCCGTTTTTCGAAAAGATATCGGGAATGGTGGCGCCATCGCGGAAAGCATGGCTCGTCAGCTTGAGACTCATGTCAGCTCCTTTTATCCGTCAGAGTGTGCAATCGCGGCTCCAATTTCGGGAGTTCTTCTTCCGTGCAAGTCAGCCTTTAACGCAGATCAACGGTTCGAGTTCCGCTACGCGGCGCGAGAGGCCGGCCTTTTCGGCAGCTTCGACCACGACGGTCACGTCTTTGTAGGCTCCCGGCGCTTCTTCCGCCACGCCGCGTGGAGAGGGAGAGCGAATCAGGATGCCGCGCGCGGCGAGCTCGTCCATCAATTCCCTGCCCCGCCAGCGTTTCGTGGCCTGGGCGCGGCTCATCTGGCGTCCCGCGCCGTGGCAGGAAGAGCTGAAGGAGCGGCTTTCGCTTTCCGGCGTGCCGACGAGGATCCAGGATGAAGTCCCCATCGTGCCGCCAATCAGAACGGGTTGGCCGACGGCGCGCAGCGCTTCGGGGACAGAGGGATGATTGGGGCCGAACGCGCGGGTGGCGCCTTTGCGGTGCACGAACAGGTCCTTCGTTTTTCCATCAACGCGATGCGGCTCCACTTTGCAGGTGTTGTGGGAAACGTCATAGAGCACCGTAAGATCCGCGTGTGGAATCACTTCGGCGAACGCGCGGCGCACGAGTTCGGTAATGATCTGGCGATTGGCGAGCGCGCAATTGATGGCGGCGCGCATCGCCCCGAGATAGCGCTGGCCGAGGGGCGACGCGATGGGAGCGCAGGCGAGTTCGCGATCGGGAAGGTCGATTCCGTATTGCTTTGCATTGAGCGCCATTTCGCGCAGGAATTCTGTGCCGATCTGATGACCGAGCCCGCGCGAGCCGCAGTGAATGCTGACGACGACTTCATCCGGGCGGATGCCGAACATCTGCGCGGCGCTCGTATCGAGCACTTTCACCACACGCTGGACTTCGAGGTAATGGTTGCCGGACCCGAGCGTGCCCATCTCGCGCCGCTGGCGCTTTTTGGCGAAATCGGAAACGGCGCCCGGGGTTGCGCCTTCCATTCGTCCGTTCTCTTCGGTCCGGCTGAGATCGGCGTCCCTTCCGTATCCGCGCTCAATCGCCCATTGCGCGCCTCCCACGAGCATCTCATCGAGTTCGGCGTCGGTCAGTTCTATGAGACCGCGGCTGCCGACGCCGGCCGGGACATGGCGGAAGAGCGCATCCGCGAGCGGCCGCTGAACCGAGATCACGGCTGCGGCGGGAATGCCGGTCAGGAGAGTGCGAACGCCGCAGGAAATATCGAACCCGACGCCGCCGGCTGAAACAATGCCGCTGCGGTCGGGATCGAATGCCGCCACACCGCCGATCGGGAATCCGTAGCCCCAGTGCGCATCCGGCATCGCGTAGGCAGCGTGTTCGATGCCGGGGAGGCTCGCCACGTTGACGATCTGCTCGCGGACCTTTTCATCCATTTCGCGAATGAGGCGTTCGTCCGCGTAGATGATGGCGGGGACGCGCATCGGGCCAGTGGGCTCAATGCGCCATTCTTCGGCGGAAACTCGCGTGAGGGAATTCGGGTCCATGATTTCCTCCTCTCAGACGTCAACCACGCACTGGGCAACCCAATCGCCATCAGGATTCTGCGCGACCGAGAGCGCGGTGCAGGTGGCTCCTTTGATTTCGACCGCGGGTTCGTGCCGCGCAACATCGACCTTCTCGCCACGGGCTTTCGCACGTAGCCGATGGCCGTCGATACCGACTTCGAACGCGCCGAACAGCAGATGATTGGCGGACATTTCGTAAATCAATGCGTTCAGCCAATCGAGGAGCAGGATTTCGTCGTCGGGAGCATCGCATTCGATGGCGGCAGTGACTTCTGGAATGACGTGCGCGGGATCGGTAACCACTGCTGTGAGCGCGAGAGCGGCCTGACGAAAGGCTTCCGCTTTCGAAGCTCCGATGCCGCGAACCCCGATATCGGCGCCGTGCGCGAAATGTTCCCAACGCGCGCTGCTCATGCGGCGATGCACCTCATTCGGTCATCGGAAGAGAGTGTGACCGCGGTTCCGAAGGGCTTCCCCTCGCGCGTGAGAGTTTCGCTCAGCCATCGCGCGGCGTCTGCGCCGGCTCTGCGAAGCGTAAATCGCCAGGTTTCAAAGGGGGTCATTTCGAAGCTGATCAGTTGGCGCGTCGAACGGCGGAACGAGAGGAAGTACGCGAGAACGAAATGGGTGCGGTACTCCTCGTATCCGGCGATGCCTTCGTAATCGTTGATGAAATCCCCGCAGCCGTAGAGGATCGGCCTGTCGCGGCAGATTTCGATTGCTTTCGGGTGATGGGAGGAGTGGCCGTGAATCGCATCCGCGCCGTTTTCTATCAATCGGTGCGCGAAAGAACGATGACGGGGTGGAACGGCGTAGCCCCAATTGCCGCCCCAGTGGAGGGAAATGACGACGATGTCGCCGGGCTGCCTGACGGCGGCGATCTGCCGGGAGATTCGTTCGGCAGTGGCGTCAGAGAAATCGGGGAGGATGGAGATGCCCGGCTGACCGGCCGATGCGCTCCATGACGGCGGGGCGCCGCAGTCCGGCCCGGCGAAAGCGAAGACGAGAATTCTTGCGGCGCCGGCGTTGATGATGCACGGAGCAAGGGCTTCGTTCAGATTGCGCCCGGCGCCCGCTGTGCCGAAGCCCGCGCCGCGCAGAGAATGCAGCGTTTCTTCGAGACCGGCGCGTCCCCAATCGAGAACGTGATTGTTGGCGAGAACGCAGCAATCGATTTTGGCGGCGGTGAGGCAGCGGATATTCGCCGGATGCATGCGGTAGTTGATGCCTTTCGGAGTGTGATCACTGCTCGTGGTCACGGCGGTTTCCAGATTGACGATGCCGGCGGCGGGCGCCACTCGGTCGAGTTCCGCAAGAGCCTCGCCCCAGATGTAGTTGAAATCGGCGCGGCGCGGGATGGGGCCGCTGGCTCGCTCCGCCAGATCCACGTATTCGAGCGCGGAGATGACGTAGCTTTCGAACAATCCTGGTGGTGACGGATGGGGGAGGATCTGGTCGATGCCCCGTCCCGTCATCACGTCGCCGCAGAGGAAGAGGGTAACGATATCGTCCGGCACGGTTTTCTGCGGGCAATTGCCGAACCGTTATGGCTTCTCCTGTTCCTGGAACGCAGGGATTCCGAAATGCGCGGTATCACGCAGCGGTGGGTGATTCTTCGTCAACGAGCTTCCCAGGCACACTCGCTCCCGCTGTCTTTTCAGGCGGTAGAGGGTAATACCGATGGTTGAACGAATGCAGTTCTTCACTGTACGGAGAGCGATTTATGAACGGAACAGCGAGGCGAGTCACGGAAGATCTTCTGGCAGCGACAGCGGGAGTGGGGATCGGAGCGGGACTGATGTATTTATTCGATCCGAGGCGCGGGCGCAGCCGCCGCAGCCGCCTCATGGGCGAAGCCCGGGGCATACTGCATCGCGGGGAACACAGGCTGGCGAACCGCCGCAAGGATCTGGTAAACCGGCTTGAAGGACTCGGGGTGCGCGTGGCAGATGCGGTGGCGCCGGAAGCGCCGCCTTCGGATGAGACGCTGCTCGAGCGCATCCGAGCCAGGATGGGGCACGTCATCTCCCATCCGCATGAAGTGGAGGTCCATGTCGAAGACGGCGTGGTGTTTCTGGAGGGCAAGCTGGGACATCTGGAACGCCGCCGCTTGACGCAGGAAGTGCGCGGAATGGAGGGCGTGAGGGAACTGAACACCAATCTGCGAGGGCGGAAAATCGTGAGTCCGGCGCTTCTGCTCGGGCTGGGGGCCGGGCTCGCGTTGTTCGGCAAAGGGAAGCCCGCGGCGCCTAAAGCGAATGCTGCCTAATGAGCAAATCGCGCAACGGCTCGACGAACTTGCCCGGATTCTGAACGAGCAAGGCGCGGACCAGTATCGCGTGGCCGCATGGCGGCGCGCCGCGATCCGCGTGCGCGGATTAGCGGAACCGGTTTCGCAGATTTTCGAGCGCGAAGGTATCGAGGGGCTGAAGAAGGTGCCGGGAGTGGGCGCCCGCATTGCGCTGGCCATTCGCAGTCTGATCACGACGGGAAAGCTGCCGATGCTGGACAGGCTGCGGGGTGAGCTCGATCCGGTGGAGTTGCTGATGTCCGTGCCGGGGCTTGGGCGCGTACAGGCGGAACGGCTGCACCGCAATCTGGGAATCGACTCCCTGGAAGATCTGGAGGCGGCCGCGCATGATGGCCGCCTGGAGACGATTCAGGGGTTCGGGCCGAAGCGAATCGCGGGAATCATTGATTCGCTGGCAAGCCGGCTTGGGAGAGTGCGCCCCGTTCCACCCGCGGTGACGGCGGAGGTCCCCGTCGCGGAGTTGCTGGATGTGGATCGGGAGTACCGGACGTCAGCGGCCGCGGGGCGGCTGCGGAAGATTGCACCGAGGCGGTTCAATCCGAAGGGCGAAGCATGGCTGCCGGTGCTGCATACGCAGCGCGGCGAGCGCCACTACACGGCGCTCTATTCGAATACGGCGCGCGCGCATGAGCTGAAGAAGACACGGGACTGGGTCGTCATTTACTGGGACGGAACCGCGGGCGAGCACCAGTCGACGGTTGTGACGGCCCATCACGGTCCATTGCGGGGGGAGCGCGTGGTTCGCGGGAGAGAGGCTGAGTGCGCTGAATTCTATAAAGCGCGGCCACATGCGGCCTGAATGAGAAAGACGAGGAAGTCCAATGACACTTGCACCGCAGATCACTTTTCGAAATATGGAATCATCGTCGAAGATGGAAGACGCGGTTCTGAAAGAAGCGGCCCGGCTGGAACGATTTTTCCCGCGGATCACGAGCTGCCGTGTTGCGATCGAGCGGCCGAGGCAGGAGAAATTCGGCGGGATGTATCACGTGCGGATCGACGTCGGTGTTCCCGGCGAGAAGCTGCTGGTGGAACACAATCCGTCACAGCACCAGACGCTGCAGTCGAAAGAGGCGATGCATCAGACCAGGCAGGAGGAGCCGCATCGGGAGTTGCGCGATCCGCAGCGGGCCATTCACGAGGCGTTCCACGAAATGCGGCGCCGCCTGCAGGATTACGCCCGGCGGATACGCGGGGATACAAAGCAGCATGAGGCAATCACGGCCGGACGCGTGACGAAGCTCTTCCCTGAAGAGGGATTCGGTTTCATCGATTCAGATGGCCGCGAAGTTTACTTTCATCGCGACAGCGTGCTGGGGGGGCACTTCGACCGGCTTCGCATTGGCAGCCGGATTCGGTTCGTTGAAGAGCTGGGCGAAAAAGGGCCGCAGGCAACCACGGTTCGGCTGGTGCGGAGCGCCCGCCAGGGGCATGAGGCGGCAGCGAGCGTATTAGTGCCGCATGCAAAACGCTGAGGTCACGGCGAAGTTCGCCAGTTCCCAGATCGATCGGCTGCTCCGGAATCTGACGGTCGCGATTCGGAAGGCGCTGCGAGCGCCGAATGCGGAGGCGGTGCACGATCTGAGAGTGAGCATCCGCCGGTTCGACCAGACGCTTCTTCTTTTCGGGGAGATGTTGGGGAAGAAGAGCGTCCGGACGGGCCGGCGGAGACTGAAGAAGGTACTGACGCTTGCCGGCGCGGTGCGGAACTGCGATATCGCGGATCGGTTGATCGCGGGCCGGTTCCGCGGCGTGCGGAAAGTCATCGATAGCCGCCGTGCAAGAGCGCTGCAATCGCTCGCCGGTGCGTTGCGCCGCTGGGATCAGAAGCAGCGCTCGTCGAGGCTGGGCGATCAGCTTCAGGTGAGCGGGAATGGGAGGATCGACCTGCGGCGCATGAGCGGCGAGTTCATCCGGTTGGGCGCGCGAGCCGCGGAGAGCAGTTCGCCCGCCGCGCTGCATCGCTTTCGCATTGCGGCAAAGCACTATCGCTACACGCTGGAACTGCTCGCTCCGCTGATTGGACGCCGGAAGGCCGCGCAGCAGCTGAGCGTGATGAAGTCGGTTCAGTCGCGGCTGGGGAATGTGAACGATTGCGAGACCGTGCGGGCGCTGGCGGCGGAATGGAAGCTGGGGAACACTGTGGAGCGCTTCCTGCGAAAGCGAGAGCGGCAGCAGATGGCGAAATTCCGCACACAGTGGAATGCGCAGTTCGCGGATGCGCTGAAGGGCCGGTGAAGCGAGATGCTGACAACTACACAATCAGCGACGAAGATCAGCGAGAACGGACTGCGCGTCCTGCAGGCGCGCTATCTGCGCCGCAACTGCCGGGGCGACATTATCGAAACGCCCCCGCAATTGTTCCGGCGGGTGGCGGAGGCGATTGCCGAAGCGGAACTGCTTCATGGGAATGGAGCGGAAGCAAGGCGGTGGGAGGAGCGGTTCCATGAGATGATTTCGAACCTCGATTTCCTGCCGAACTCACCTACGCTGATGAATGCCGGCACGCCGTCCGGACAGCTTTCCGCCTGCTTTGTGCTGCCTGTTGAAGACACGATGGAATCGATCTTCGGGACGCTGCGCGATGCGGCGCTGATTCAGAGGACAGGCGGCGGGACCGGCTTTTCGTTCTCGAATCTTCGGCCCGCCGGGGATATCGTGCAAAGCACGGGCGGTGTGGCTTCGGGGCCGGTCTCGTTCATGAAGATTTACGATTGCGCGACCGAGAACATCAAGCTCGGCGGACGCCGGCGCGGGGCGAACATGGGGATCCTTCGCGCCGATCATCCCGATATCGAAGAATTCGTGAACGCGAAGAGGGATGGGCACAGCTTTCGCAATTTCAATATCTCGGTGAGCGTGCCGGATGAATTTATGCAGGCCGTTGATTTCGGGACTGAGTGGGTTCTTCGCCATCCGGAGGATGGGCGACCGGTGCGCAGGATTGCCGCCCGGCGTTTGTTCGAGGAGATCTGCGAGGCCGCGTGGGCGACGGGCGATCCAGGCCTGATTTTTTCGGACGCCATTGCGCGCGGCAACCAGGTTCCTCTAATCGGAGAGATGGAGGCGACTAACCCGTGCGGCGAGCTGCCGCTGTTTCCGCACGAGGCGTGCAACCTGGGCTCGATCAACCTGACTCACTTCGCGAGCGAATCGGGCGTGGCCTGGGAGAGGCTGGGCGAGCAGGTTCGTGACGCGGTGCGTTTTCTCGATGATGTGATTTCAATCAACAACTATCCGCTGGAAAAAGTGGAACGCACCACACTGGCGAACCGGAAGATCGGACTGGGTGTGATGGGATTCGCGGAGCTCTGCATTCGGCTCGGGATTTCCTACGCGAGCGAGCAGGCCGTGACGCTCGCGGATGAGCTGATGCGATTCATCGCGCGCGGGGCGCGGCGCGCTTCCATGCGGCTCGCCCAGGAGCGCGGGGTTTTTCCGAACTGGCGAGGCAGCGTTTACGAATGCAACGGGATAGCGATTCGCAACGCAACGCAGACGTCAATCGCGCCGACGGGAACAATCAGCATCATTGCGGGGACGAGTTCCGGGATCGAGCCGCTGTTTGGGCTGGCATACCGGCGGCATGTGCTCAGCGGAGAGACGCAGATTGAATTCAATCCGCTGCTGCTTCGGCACGCGGAACGGCTGGGAGCGCACGCGAGAGATATCCTCGACACCGTTACGGAGTCCGGCCGGCTTGCATCCGGTGATCCGGAGAAGTTGTTCGTGACAGCGCTCGAAGTTCCGCCGGAGCAGCATGTGCGAATTCAGGCAGCCTTTCAGAAGCATGTGGACAATGCGGTTTCAAAGACCGTCAATCTGCCGGTGGATGCTTCTCCCGAAGACGTGCGGCGGGTATACCGGCTTGCGCATGAGCTCGGGTGCAAAGGGATTACGGTATTCCGGTACGGGTCGAGCTCCGAACAGGTGCTGGAACTCGGGGCGAGGGAGTCGGTTGAGGAAAAAGATTACTTCACGCGCTGCGATCCCGGCGCGTGCCAGCTTTGAGGAAGCAGGGTTCGGACGAATTGCAGCAGGGCCTCATAGGCGAAAGGTTTTTCGAGCCATCTCGATTTCGATATCCGGTGGCGGTGCAGAACGGGTTTCCATTCCGGGCCGCCGACGTACAGAACTTTTATCGAGGGATACCTGGCGGCGAGGAACCTGGCGCCAGCGCCGATACCCGCTTCGGCGTCCAGGATCGCGAGATCGACTGGCGCATTGTACTCTTCGCAGGAATGTTCGGCTTCAGTGAGGTCAGAGGCTTCGAGCACCGCGTAGCCATCGTTCCGGAGGCATTCCGAGAGCACCGAACGCTGGGCGTGGTGTCCGTCGAGATAAAGAATACTGTTCATTCGTGTTTTCCCTGGGCCGGCATCCTCATGCCTGGACCGGCTGCAGGGCCGGCCCGGCGACGAGTTGGTCGAGCTCCGCTCGTTCGAGCGTTTCCTTGCGGATCAGCTCGCGCGAGATTCTTTCCATAGGCCCGCGATTCTTCATCAGGATTTCCATCACGCGCGCGTATATGTCGTCGAGAATGCGGCGCGCTTCGTGGTCGATTTCCTCGGCAGTGTGCTCGCTGTAATTGCGTTCCTCCATCTCGAAAGGCGATTTCAGAAACTGCTGAGTGACCGGACGGCCCCAGGTCAGTTTGCCAAGCCGTTCACTCATGGCGAAACGCATCACCATCTGACGAACCAGCGAGGAAGCGCGTTCGAGATCGTCCGACGCGCCGGTGGAAACCACGCCTCCGTACGTGATTTCCTCCGCGGCTCGTCCGCCCAGCAGCACGGCGATCTGGTCTTCGAGCTGCGGTTTCGTCATGAGGTAGCGCTCCTGCGTCGGGAGCTGAAGCGTGTAACCCAGTGCCCCGATGGAGTGCGGGATGATGGACACCCGCCGAACAGGGTCGGCGTTCTTCACAGACAGCGCGACGAGAGCGTGACCCGATTCGTGGGTGGCGACGCGCTCCTTTTCTTCGGGACTCATCACGCGG
>CAZPZE010000381.1:0-3946 GCA_964590625.1 uncultured Solibacteraceae bacterium | reverse complement strand
GGGACGATGCCGAAGCTGGCGACGGCGGAGTTCTTCCGGCAGCGTCCGCTGCAGGTGGGCGAGATTCTGGAGAAGCAGGAACCGAACGGGCTGAAGGGCATGGTGCCGGTGGCGGGGCTGATGTGCGCGCTGGTGCCGGGGCTGCCGGACGCGGCGCTGGTGGCGCTGCGCGATTTCGGGACGAAGTCCTTCGCGGAAGCGGTGGAACCGGCGCTCGAGTTCGCCGATGGAACGGCGATCGACGAGATGCGCGCGATATCCACGCAGAACAGTCTGCCGTTTTTCACTCTGTGGCCGACTTCGATGCGGCACTTCGCGCCTGGCGGGCACGTGGCCAGGGTCGGCGAGATTTTCCATCAGCCGGATCTGGCGCGCACGCTGCGATTGATGGTGGATGCGGAGAAGAAGGCACTGGCTTCGGGCGCGAGCCGGGTGGCGGCGATTGACGCGGTGCGCGATGAGTTTTATCGCGGGGAGATCGCGAAGAAGATCGGGCAGTTCAGCAAAGACAATGGCGGCCTGCTGCGCTACGAGGATCTGGCGGCGTTCAAGCTGACGCCGGAAGACGCGGTGGTGACGGACTTCCACGGCATGAAGGTTTATAAGCCGGGATTCTGGAGCCAGGGCCCGACGATGATTGAAGCGCTGAATATTCTGAGTGGCTACGATCTGCCGGCGATGGGACAGAATTCGGCCGAGTATATCCACACGCTGGTGGAAGCGCTGAAGCTGGCCTATGCGGACCGCGATACGTATATCGGCGATCCGAAGTTCGTGAAGGTGCCGGCGGCGACGCTGCTTTCGATGCAGTATGCGGCGGAGCGGCGGGCGGAGATCGGGCACGACGCGTCGCTCGACTTCCGGCCGGGGAAGATCAACGGGAAGATCGGGATTCATCCGTCGAAATCAGAGATTGCGCGGGCGGAGAAGATTGACGACATCCTGATGGCGCACGATACGACGTGCGTGAATGCGTTCGATAAAGACGGCGTGATGTTTTCGGCGACGCCTTCAGGCGCGTGGCTGCCGAGCGTGATTGCCGGCGACACGGGGATTCCGCTGACGGAGCGGGCGCAGAGCTTCTTCCTGATTCCTGGGCATCCGAACGAACTGGCGCCGGGGAAGCGGCCGCGGGTGACGCTGAGTCCGACGCTGGTGACGGAAGAAGACGGCAAGCCGCTGATGGTGTTTTCGACGCCGGGCGGCGACAACCAGGAGCAGTCTCTGATTCAGATCTTCTTCAATCAGGTGCTGTTCGGGATGAATTCCGAGCAGGCGATTGAAGCGCCGCGATTCCAGACGCGGCATCTGGTTTCGAGCTTCGATAATCACGCGATGAATCCGGGCGATCTGCTGCTGGACGACCGCATTCCGGGGAGCGTGATGAAGGAACTGGCGGCGCGCGGGCACAGGATCGATACGCGTCCGAAGACGAACAGCGGGGCGGCGCCGACGATGATCCGGCTGACGACGGGCGGTGTGCTGGAAGCGGGCGCGGATCCGTGGTTCAACCGGCAGATGCAGGCCTGGTAGTTGGATTCTCTTTTCGATATTCCCGAGGCCGGGGGCTTTGACCGTGACGCTCTGCGGGACCGTTTGCGCGAGCTGGCGTCGCGGCGCGTATATGTGGGTGGGAGCTCCTGGAAGTATGAGGGGTGGCTCGATCAGATTTATGCGCGGTCGCTCTATCAGGTGCGCGGGAAGTTTTCGAAGAAGCGGTTCGAAGATACGTGCCTGAGTGAATACGCGAGGGTGTTTCCGACGGTGTGCGGCGATTTCGCGTTTTATCAGTTTCCGCCGGATTCGATGTGGAGCCGTTTGTTCGCGCAGACGCCGCCGCCGTTCCGCTGGGGGCTGAAGGCGCCGGAGCAGATCACGACGCCGGAGTTTCCGGTGCATCCGCGATATGGAGCGCTCGGTGGGCTGAAGAATCCGACGCATCTGGATGCGGAGTTGTTCGCGCGATCGTTTCTGGATCCGCTGGCGCCGTATCGGGCGCAGGTGGGCGTGATCATCTTCGAATTCAATTCCATGAATTCCGGGCGGGAGTTTGTGGGGAAGCTGGATGGATTTCTGGGGGCGCTGCCGGCGGGGTGGCGTTTTGCGGTGGAAGTCCGTAATGCCGAATTGCTGGGTGCGCGATATTTCGATTGCCTGCGCGCGCATGAGGTTACGCATGTGTATAACGCGTGGGCGCGAATGCCGGAGATGCGGGATCAGATGCGAATGGCGGGGTCGCGAACGGCGGAGCTGATTGTGGCGCGGGCGCTGTTGAAGCGGGGACGTCCGTATGAAGAGGCGGTGCGGACGTTCGCGCCGTATACGGCGGTGCAGGAAGTGAATGAGCCGGTGCGGGGAGCGCTGCGGGAACTGGTGGATGTGGCGCTGGTGGATGGGACGCCGGCATTCATTTTTGTCAACAACCGGCTGGAGGGGAATTCGCCGGGAACGATCGTTGCAGTGACCGCGTAATCGTCAGGCAGGTGGTTTTTCTCACGCGCTCTTTTCTTTGTTAAAAGACTAATTCCATTAATTACAAGACTGCGCGAAATTGCGTCGCGAGAAATCCGTTAATTCGTTTGACAGTGTGATGCATCCGGTTTACGATGGGCCGAAACCGGGTAGTTGAACCGGCGCAATGGCCGGAAAAGTAAGCGGCGAGGCGCGCTCCGGCGGAGCGATTTTCGCTCGCGCGCTATTGCTGCGCGGTTGAACGTTCCGTAAGAAAAATCCAACAAAAATTTCGGAGTAATAGCATGCCAGCAAAGAGAAAAAAAGGCGCGCCAGCGACGAGAAGATCGAGCGAGGCGAGTTCCGATCCACTGTTGAAGCTGACGAAACGCCGCCCGTCCGATCACGGCGGATATGGCTGGGTCCGCGATCTGCCTGATGCGCGCGACTTCCTCTATGCGGCGCCGCTGATCCGGTTTCCGCATGGACTGCCGGCTTCGGTTGACCTGCGATCCGAGTGCCCTCCGATTTATGACCAGGGTCAACTTGGCAGTTGCACCGGAAACGGGATTGCGGGGGCGATTGAGTTCGACCAGCGTAAGCAGGGGATCAAAGAATTCGTGCCCTCGCGGCTCTTCATTTATTACAACGAGCGGGTCATCGAAGGGACCGTGTCGCAGGATAGCGGTGCGCAGATCCGGGACGGGATCAAATCGGTAGCGACGCTGGGTGCTCCACCGGAGACCGACTGGCCTTACGACATCAAGCGATTCGCGGACAAGCCGCCGGCGAAAGCTTACGCGGATGCGAAGAAGGATCTGGTGTCAGCGTACTCTCGCGTTGCCCAGACTCTCGGGCAAATGCAGGGTTGTCTTGCCGAGGGATTTCCGTTTGTGTTCGGATTCACCGTCTACGACAGTTTCGAGAGCGAACACGTTGCGGACACCGGAATCGTTCCAATGCCTGCGCCCGGAGAGACAGTGCTGGGAGGACATTGCGTTGTGGCGGTCGGGTACAACAATGCGAAGCGCACGTTCATCATCCGCAATTCGTGGGGGACGGGCTGGGGGATGAAGGGCTATTGCACGATGCCCTATGAGTATCTTCTGTCGTCGAATCTGGCGAGCGACTTCTGGACGATTCGGGCTGTCAAGGGCTGAAGAGTTGCGGGAGCAGAATCAGACGCTTGCTTCTAGTCTTCTCAGGGTCACGCGAGGGGTAATTGGTATACTGAAGCTTCCTTCCTCGTGGGCTCGTAGCTCAGTTGGTTAGAGCGCTTCCTTGACACGGAAGAGGTCGGAAGTTCGAGTCTTCTCGAGCCCACCATTTCATTTTTCGGCTCTACTTACTTCATGGGGGCAGCTCTGTCTCCAGCCTTTTCCACGACGACCCTCGAGACTCGACTCGACAACGGCCAGCGAAATGTCGCAGCGATCGTAGCGCACGTTGTTATCGTCCAACCGAGAGGTCATTTCCATCCGAACAACAACTGGAC
>CAZPZE010000380.1:0-7585 GCA_964590625.1 uncultured Solibacteraceae bacterium | reverse complement strand
GCAGTTTGTGGAAGAGATCAAGGTGCTGAGCCATGAGCTCTCCGATAAGGTCCGTGAGCTGATCCGCGAGGGCAACGTCAACCGCATCATCATCCGCGACGACCACGGCCACACGTTTATGGAAATTCCGGTCACCGTCGCCGCCATCGGAGCAGTCGCCGCACCGGTGCTCGCGGCTGTGGGCGCGCTGGCCGCCATGGCCTCGAAATTCACGATTGTGGTGGAGAAGACAGCGCCTCCTCCGGCGTAACTTCCACCTTCGCCTGGAACCAGGAACCGGCAAAAGTCGCCATCAGGATCATCGTTCCTCCCATAATGGCCCGACCACTCGGCCGTTCGCCCTGCATCATCCACGCCCAGATCGGCGTCAGCACCGTCTCGATCAGCAGCATGGTTGATGCATCGATCGCCGGCACGTGTCGGATCGACCGCGTGAAACAGATATAGGCCAGGCCAATCTGGAACAACCCCAGATAGAGCAGCACCAGGATTGATCGAAAATCCGGCGCCGGACCTCTCAGCGCCATCGGCAGTCCAACCAGAAATGCGATCGTGTTTCCCAGAACCACCACCGTTTCGGCCGACTCTTCTTTCGGATGCCGCTTCGCGATCCAGCGCAGAACCGCGATCGTCAGAGCCCATGCGACACCAGAGGTCAGTGCGACGATATTTCCGCCGAGCGGGTCCGGCGCAGAGGCGATCCTGCTTTCGGTGCCCGAAAACAGCACCACAGCGCCGCCGATGATAGCCGCGACGACCAGAAAATCCACAGGTCGCAGCTTTTCCTTCAGAAACACCGGACCAATCAGCAGCAGATAGATCGGCGCCGTGGATTGCAGCAGCATTGTATTGGCCGCCGTCGTCATCTTGTTTGCAAGCACGAACGTGATGACCATCGCTGCGTACACCACGCTGCCCAGAATCGTGGTCCTGTTGATGTGTGCGCGTGCGCCCGGCAGCACGATCCACAGGAAGACCGCGGCAACAATCGCCCGGTAGCTTGCCACCTGCCAGCCTGTCAGCGCAGCCAGTTTGATGGCGGCGCCGCCTGTCGAAAACAGCACAGCGGCGGCCAGCAGCAGAAGCCGGTTTTTGCGGATTTGCGTTAGCTCCTGCAGAACTGATCGAACGCGCTTGTCAGCAGATGCGCGATTTCCGGCGCCTGCCGCGGCTCAATGTCGCGGCGATGCACCATGTAGACCGGCTTACCGTCCTTGAAGAGCGCGATCGACGGCGAAGAGGGAGGAAAATCCGAGAGAATATTGCGCAAATGCGCGACCGCGGCTTCATCCGCGCCAGCGAAAACGGTGGCCGTGCGGTCCGGCTTCACCGAATGCTGCAGCGCCATCCCGATCCCTGGCCGCGCGCGTCCCGCCGCACAGCCGCAAACGGAATTTACCACCATCATCGTGGTGCCGGGCTGCGAAAGAATACGGTCCACGTCGGCGGGCGTTCTCGCTTCTTCGACTCCGTATTTCGTCAGATCCTCGCGCATCGGAATAATCAGTGGTTCGGGGTAAGGCATGCCTTCATTATCGCTTATATACTTGAACTGACATGAGAATTCTCGGCGTCACGTTCGCGCTTCTCGCTGCCGCCCTGGCGGTGGTCGCATCCAAAGAGAGCCCAACCGCGGTCTCCAGGATTCGTGTCCCCGCAGGCGGCATTCAGCCCGAAGTCGAGGTCAAAGACGGCATCGTCCATATGATCTATTTTTCGGGCGAAGACCTGCATGGCGACCTCTTCTACGTTCGGTCGCGCGACTGGGGCAAGACGTTTTCCACGCCGATTCGCGTGAACTCGCCCGGCAGTGCAGTGGCCGTCGGCGCGATTCGCGGCGCACAACTCGCAATCGGCCGCAACGGACGTGCGCACGTCGCGTGGAATGGCTCGGATAAAGCCCAGCCGCGCAATGGCAAAGAGCCGCCGATGCTCTACGCGCGTCTGAACGACGCGGGCACTGCATTCGAGCCCGAGCGCAATCTCATCACCGCGGCCTGGGGACTGAACGGCGGTGGTACGATCGCTGCCGACGCGCAGGGCGGCGTCTACGTTTTCTGGCACGCTCCCGATCCGGGCATTTCGCCGAACGAAGCCAATCGCCGTGTCTGGATGGCGAAATCGTCTGACGATGGCAAGTCCTTCGCGAAAGAGACCGTGATCTATCAGCCGAAGACCGGCGTTTGCGGCTGCTGCGGTATGCACGCGTACGCGGGCGCGGACGGCGCGCTTCACGTACTCTTCCGCTCGGCGTTCGAAACCGTGCACCGCGACATGTATCTCCTGACTTCGCTCGACCGCGGCCGCACATTCGAGGGTGAGAACGTCTCGAAGTGGAATATCGGCGCCTGTGTCATGAGCTCCGAAGCATTCGCGCAGCAGAAGGACGTTACGCTCGCGGCGTGGGAAACCGAGAAGCAGGTCTACTTCGGCAAGATCGCCGGCAGCACCGTGCCCCAGCCGATTGGCGCGCCCGGCACGGGCCCGAACCGCAAATACCCCGCGCTCGCGATGAATTCCAAAGGCGAAGCCCTCCTCGCCTGGACCGAAGGCACCGCCTGGAAAAAAGGCGGGCAACTCGCCTGGCAGCTCTATGGCTCAAGCCTGCAGCCCGAAGGCACAACGACGAAGCTCGACGGCGACCCTGTCTGGAGTTTCCCCGCCGCCTTCGCTCGCCCCGACGGCAGTTTCGCCGTCGTCTACTGAGCGCCGAAGGGCGCGACGAGCGTTGCCGGCCGGCCCTCGATCCCCACCAGCGTTCCGGCCTTCGCAATCTGCGACCGCACGATTGCGAGTCCGTAGAGTTTTCCATCAACAACGGCTGACGACGTGACATCGCCGTCTTCTTTGCCGCCGTACACAATCTTCGCGCCCACGGCCGGGGCGATATCGGAATCTCTGGTGAAGCCCATGAGCATCCGATTCACGTGACCGCGCGACCGCACGCGCTCCACTATCTCCTGCCCCAGATAGCAGCCCTTGTGCAAATGCACCGCCGCCTTCATCTGCTGCGTTTCCTGCGGCAGCGTGTGGTTGGTGATGTCGCGTCCGAAGCGCGGCTTGAAGTGCATGATCCGCGCGGTGTCCGCGTCTTCCATCGTGGCCGCCGGCAATCCGTCTGGCGCCGTCCCGTAAATCCGGAATCCCGGCGCTCCCGTGAAAGAGATCGCGAAACCATCGGCCTCCGCTTTCGGTCCTTCCACGGCGAAACACGGAAGCTGATCCGTCACATCTTCGAGCGTCACATCGTCCGCAATGATGTATTTGTCCAGATGCTCGTAGAGCGAATGCCGTACCTCCGGCTCCACGTCAATCAGGAAGTGATCTTCGAAGCAGAGGATATACGCATCCGCCCGAATCTGCCCCTGCGCATTCAAAAAAAACGTGTACTGCACATCGCCCGGCTTCATCCCCTGCACGTGATTGGTTGACATCGCGTGAAGCAGCCGCACGCGATCCTCGCCGGTCACTCGAATCCGACCGCGGCTCGAAAGATCGATCACCGCCGCCGATTCGATAAGCGCTTTGAGACCCGCTGTCATCGCTCTACACCCACCGGAACGCCGCCGAAATGATCAGAATCAGAATGCCGCTGATGACCACGCCGGTCAGTTGCCGCGAACGCTTCGCGTTGTCCGGCTTCGCCGCGAGCCCCCACACCGCGAACACATGCAGCGCCAGCAGCATCTTGATGCCGAAAAGCATGTGGAACGCCGGCGTCTTGACCGGCCGGTGCATGAAGTTGTAAATGCCGGATACGAGAACCCCGGCAATCGCCCCAAACACCACAGGCCGCCAGGCCGCCGCGGCGGCATTCTCCACCTTCGTTCTCACCGCCGGATCCAGCAGCTGCAGGCCCGGCAGCGAAGCGAACCGCCAGGCGATCGCGCCGCCCACGAGAGTCACGGCGCTGACAATGTGCAGAGACAGCATGAAAAGGCTGATATAGTCCATCGGGTTACTTCTCATTCTAGATGCCGTGCGCGATCATCGAACTGTATGATCCATGAAATTCTTCCCGTCGGCATGCTCGGCTGCAACTGCTCCATCCTGGGCGATCCCGCCACGCGCGAAGCGATCGTCATCGATCCCGGCGACGACATCGATCAGATCACCGCAATCCTGGACCGCCATCAGCTCACCGTGAAGATGATCGTGATCACGCACGCGCACATTGATCACATCGGCGGCGCTCAAAAGCTGCGTGCGCTCACCGGCGCGCCGGTCTACATGAACGAAAACGATTCCTTCCTGGCCGACAATCTCGCCATGCAGGCCGCCTGGCTCGGCATCGAAACGCCGAAAAATCCGGGCATTGACACGCCCGCGCACGAAGGCGATGTGATTCGCGCCGGCTCTATCGAAGCGCAGGTCCTCCACACGCCCGGCCATACGCCCGGCAGCATTTCCCTCTTCCTTCCGGCCGAGAACAAGGTCATCGCGGGTGACACGCTGTTCAAAGGCAGCATCGGCCGCACCGATCTCCCCGGCGGCGATTTCCGAACCATCATGCTGTCTATCCGCGACAAGCTCTACACGCTGCCCGAAACGACAATCGTCATTCCAGGCCACGGCGAATCGACCGATATCGCCACCGAAAAGCGCACTAATCCGTTCGTGACTGCTTGAGTTCCTGCACCACGTCGCCGATCAGCTCTTTCGCGTCGGTGATCAGCTTCGAGATGACCTGAATATCCATCGCGGGTTTGCCTGGCTGCCGCGCGCTCTGGCAATAGACGCCGTGCTGCCCCACCAGCACGAGCGCATCGGTCAGCACGTCGAGCGTCACGGCCAGTCGGCCGCGAGGAACCCCCATCATGAATTCGTGCTTTTCCAGCTCTTCGCGCCGCTCGAGATAAACATTCATCAACCACTATTCTAGGAACTATGGCGACCCCATCCTGGCCTGTTTCCGGCGAGCGCGAGCGCGAGCTTCTGGAGGAGGTCCTGAAGAGCGCCAACTGGGGCGGCTATCATCCCTTCGTTCAGCAGTTCGAACAGCAGTTCGCCGCCTTCCAGCATTGCCGTTTCGGACTGAGCGCCTGCAATGGCACCGTCACGCTCGAAGCCGCGCTCGAAGCGCTCGGCATCGGCGAAGGCGACGAAGTCATCGTCCCCGCGATCTCCTTCATCTCGACCGCGACCGCTGTCTCTCGCGTGCGCGCCACGCCGGTCTTCGTCGATATCGAGCCCCATACATTCAACATCGACGCGGAGCGCATCCGCGAGGCCATCACGAAAAAGACCCGCGCGATTATTCCCGTCCACTTCGGCGGGCCGATGGCAAACATGGACGCTATCATGGCCGTCTCCACTGCGAACGGGCTCCCCGTGTTTGAAGACGCCGCGCATGCGCACGGCTCGGAATGGAACGGCGTGCGCGCCGGGAGCATCGGCGTTATCAGCTCCTTCAGTTTTCAGAACGGCAAGGTGATGACCGCGGGCGAAGGCGGAATGCTGCTTTCGAATGATCAGGGGCTCATTGAACGCGCCCACGAAATCATCGATCAGGGCCGCCGCAAAGGGGAAGGCTGGTTCTTCCACTACACACTGGGCACGAACTTCCGGATCACCGCCTGGCAATCGGCGGTGCTCATCGCGCAGCTCGAACGCCTGCCGGAACAAAACGCCCGCCGCGCCCGCAACGTGAAGCTCATCCGCGAGAGCCTGGCCAATGTTCAGGGGCTTCACTTCCAGCGAGTGCCGGATGCCGCGCGCGTCCACACGAACTATCTGCTGTTAGGCCGAATCGAAGACGGACGCCGCGACGCATTCCACAAAGCGCTGACCGGCGCCGGCTTCCCCTGTACGCCGTTCTATCCGCACACGCTGTATGAGAACCCGCTGTATCGCGACCGCACGAATTGCCGCGTGATGCCGTGTCCGCAGGCCGAAGCCCGCATCAAAGATGCTTTCTGGATTCCCCACCGCGCGCTGCTCGGCAGCGAGGAAGATTCGATGCAACTGGCCGCCGCGATTCGCAACGCGGCCAGTGCTGTGTTCCCAGCGGACACACGACTCTTCAGAAACTCCGGTCGCAGGAAAGGCTCAGGCGGCGACGAGTTTTAGGCCGAGAGTGGCGGCTCTGCGTTCGAGTGCGGATATTTCGCGTTCTTCGCGTTTGCGCTCAAATGTCTGACTGCCGCGGTCGACCCACTCCTGTCCCCCTGTGAAGAGCCGGTAAATAATGCAGGCCAGGTGGCGGGTTGTGGCTTTGATGGCCTTGGCCGCGCCCAGTCTCGCGCGCAGCGCCCGATAGCGCGCTCCCAGATAGCGGTCGCTCCTCAGCAGCGTGGTGGCGGCCATGCGCAGCACACCTGCCACCCGATTCCGGCTCGACTCTCTTGTGTGGCGGATGACTTTACCGCCGCTGATATCCCGTTGCGGGCTGAGCTTCAGCCATGAAGCGAAGTGATCTTCGCTCGGCCAGTGACTCTGCAGATCCTTGCCGAGTTCCGCCACAATCGTCTGGACCGTCATCACGTCCACCCCTTCGATGCGTGTCGCATCCACGCCGCAGATCCGCCTTTGCTCCGCCGCCAGATCGAACGATCGCGGGGCATTCCTGCTCGGGGTCCTTTTCCTCTTTTTCCGGCCTTTTTCCTGCGGCGAATCCTGCGTTGCGGTGTTATCCCCGTCGCCGGTCTTTGTCGGCCGTGACGGCATCGCCGCCAGATAAATCTGCAACTGCCGGTCGCACTCCTCCAGCTGTTGCTGCGCAAAGTCGTAGGCTGCGACCGCCTGTCGCAACTCAAACAACACGTCGCCCTGCCAATTGCCCTCCAGACTCCCGGCAATTTCCTCTTCTGTAGCGCGCACTCCGGGGCTGGCGAGCCGGGCCATCCTGTAAGGGTTGCGTTCGCCCTGCAGAATCGCCCGGATCATCGCCTGCCCGCTCGCTCCCGAGATATCGCTGAGCGCGTTGGCCAGTTGCACGTTCATCGACGTCAGCGCCTTTTGCATGTGCTGAATCGACCGCGACGCTTCCTTCACATGCCGGTCCCTCAGCCGCCAGATCGTTCGCAACGCCCGGATGTCCTCCGGAGGCCGGAACGAGTTGCGAAGCAGCCCGTAGGTGTGCAGCTTCAACAGCCACTGGCTTTCCTGCACGTCTGTCTTGCGGCCCGGCAGGTTTTTCGTGTGATGTGCGTTCACCAGAAACACTTCCAGTCCGTGCTGCTCCAGAACGTCGTACACTGCAAACCAGTAAACCCCGGTCGACTGCATCGCCACGGTTCGGATGCCGCACGACTTCAGCCACTGGGCCATGCGGTTCAGATCCGCCGTCCAGCTTCCGAACTCCCGCACCGGTTGCCCGTCGCGTTCCGGAGCCACCGCCACAAAGTGGCTCTCGTTGCCGATATCGATGCCTGCGGCATGAGGATGCACCACTTCGAGGCCCGGGTCCTCAGAGTACAGGCGCCGCTTCAGTTCCTTCCTCTGGTGACGGTTTGTTTCCCCGTCCACCAGGCGTTTGAATGTCGACTGTTTTTGTTTTGCCAATCGCTCACCTCTTTCGCCGTTTGCAGACCGGACGCTCGGCTCGGTGCGCGCTCGTTACACAAACTCTTCAACGGGGTCGGAG
>CAZPZE010000379.1:0-3066 GCA_964590625.1 uncultured Solibacteraceae bacterium | reverse complement strand
ATAAAGCGTAATTTAGTCATGTGCGACCAACTCCTTTCGTATGCGGCTCTGCGCCGCAGGCTTCACCTCCTCGCAGCGTAACCCGCGTCACTGCGATCGGTGGTTGGTCGCTCCATCTTGACTGATGTAACGCGCCCAGCGTGGGACAGTTTTCTCCAATGACGCGCCGGATCGCAAGCTTTACCGGACGGCCGGTTCTGATGCCAGGGCTGCTGTCCCACACTCAGCGCCTGAGTCTCCTGCGTTCGATGTAGCTGCGATCCGGCGCGGCCAACCAGAAAGACCTGATCACCATGCGAAAGAAGACCAAAGAACTCCCGGTCTACGGACTGGTGATATCGGATGACGGCTTGAAGCTCGAAGAAAGCGATCCGCGTGTGCAATCGAACATCGCGGCGGCGAGAGGCAGGCTCATCGTGCGGAAAATCTCGATGCCGAATATTGCCCGCGTGCTGTCGCTGAGTCTCGAGCGGCCGGTGCGCGACTGCACGGGTCTCACCGGACGCTATACGTTTCGGCTGGAATGGAATCCGGAAGAAGAATCGGCAAGCCTCAGCCATGGCGCCCTTGCGAGCGCCATGCAGAAGCAGTTGGGTTTACGGCTGGAACTACAGGGTAGTGCGGCGGGTTAGATCTGGTTCAGTTCCTGCGTGGTGAAGAAATACTTCAGCTCTTCCGCAGCCGTCTCCGGCGCGTCCGAACCGTGAATCGAATTCCGCTCAATGCTCTCCGCATACAGCTTGCGGATCGTGCCCGCATCGGCATTCGCCGGATTGGTCGCGCCCATCACCTCGCGCAGCTTCTTCACCGCGTCTTCGCGCTCGAGCGCCATCACGATGACCGGACCTTCCGTCATGAACGTAACCAGGCTGTTGAAGAACGGCCGCTCGCGGTGCACGGCGTAGAAACCTTCCGCCTGCGACTTGCTGAGCTTCACCATCTTCAGCGCAGCCACGCGGAAGCCCGCGGCTTCCAGATGAGCGAGAATCTTTCCCGCGTTCCCGGCCTTCACGGCGTCGGGTTTGATGATCGAAAATGTCTTCTGCATGTCTATTTTTTAAGCCGTTTCTGAATGTTTTCGCCAATCTGCGCGGGCGAAGAGCACACCGTGATGCCCGCCGCTTCCATGGCCTTGATTTTGTCTGACGCCGCGCCCGATCCGCCGGAGATGATGGCGCCGGCGTGACCCATGCGGCGTCCGGGAGGCGCCGTCTGTCCCGCAATGAAGCCGACCACCGGCTTCTTCACGTGACGCCCGATATAGGCCGCCGCCGTCTCTTCCGCGTTGCCGCCGATTTCACCGATCATCACGATCGCGTGCGTATCGGGGTCGGCTTCGAAGAGCTGAATCGCATCGAGGACCGTGGTGCCAATGATCGGATCGCCGCCGATCCCGATGCAGGTGGATTGACCGATGCCGAGCTTCGTCAACTGACCCACCGCTTCATAGGTCAGCGTGCCGGAGCGCGAAACCACGCCGACATTGCCTTCGAGATGGATATGGCCGGGCATGATGCCGATCTTGCACTTGCCGGGCGAAATGACGCCAGGGCAGTTCGGGCCGATCAGCCGCGAATTCTTCGTTTTGAGGAACGCCCACGTCTTCACCATGTCGATCACCGGAATTCCTTCGGTGATGCAGACGATGAGTGGGATGCCCGCGTCCGCCGCTTCCATGATGCCGTCCGCCGCGAACGGTGGAGGAACGAAGATCACGGTCGCATTCGCGCCGGTTTCGCGCACCGCCTGGCTGACGGTATTGAACACCGGCCGGTCGAGATGCTTCTGTCCGCCCTTGCCCGGCGTCACTCCGCCGACCACGTTCGTCCCGTAGGCAATCGCCTGCTCGGCGTGGAAAGTGCCTTCCTTACCGGTGAAGCCCTGAACCAGCAGCCGCGTTTCTTTATTAACGAGGACGCTCATTACTTCTTACCTCCCGCGGCCGCCACAACCTTTTCGGCGGCGTCTTTGATGCCGTCCGCGATTGTGAAGTTGAAGCCGGAATCGAGGAGAATCTGCTTGCCCTGCTCCACGTTGGTGCCTTCCATTCGGATGACGATCGGGACCTTGATGCCCAGGTCGCGTGCCGCGGCGACAACGCCGGTCGCCAGCGTGTCGCAACGGAGGATGCCGCCGAAAATATTGATCAGAACCGCCTTCACGCTGGCGTCAGAAAGCAGAATGCGGAACGCGTTCTTGATCTGCTCCGGCTGCGCGCCGCCGCCGACATCCAGAAAGTTCGCCGGGCTGCCGCCCGCGTACTGGATGATGTCCATGGTTCCCATGGCGAGGCCGGCGCCATTCACCATGCAGCCAATCGTTCCATCGAGCTTGATGTAATTCAGGCCGTACTTCGAAGCTTCCACTTCGAGCGGATCTTCTTCGTTCAGATCGCGCAGTTCGGCGAAATCCTTGTGCCGGAAGAGCGCGTTGTCGTCGAAGTTGATCTTCGCGTCGAGCGCGTAGACCTTGTTGTCTTTCGTCGTGATGAACGGATTGATCTCCGCGAGGGACGCGTCCGTATCCACGCACGCTTTCGCGAGCGCGACCATTGCCGCCACCGCGCCGTTAATCGCCGGGGCCGGAATTCCAATCCCGAACGCGAGCTTGCGCGCCTGATACGGCTGCAGCCCGATGCCCGGGTCGATCACTTCCTTGAGAATCGCGTCCGGCGTTTTTGCCGCCACTTCCTCAATCTCCATGCCGCCCGCGGCCGATGCCATGAACACCAGCTTGCCCGTGGCGCGGTCCAGCACGATCCCGAGATAAAGCTCCTTGTCGATCGGCAGCGTCTCTTCGATCAACAGCTTTTTCACCAGCCGGCCTTCGGGCCCGGTCTGATGCGTGACCAGCGTCATGCCCAGAATCTTACCGGCGAGCTCAACGGCTTCGGCTTCGTTCTTTGCGACCTTCACGCCGCCGCCTTTGCCGCGTCCGCCCGCATGAATTTGCGCTTTGACTACGACGCTCCCGCCGAGTTTCTTCGCAATCGCCCCGGCTTCGGCGACGCTGGACGCCGCCTCCCCGCGTGGCACGGGGACATTGTATTTGGCCAGAATTGATTTG
>CAZPZE010000378.1:0-6435 GCA_964590625.1 uncultured Solibacteraceae bacterium | reverse complement strand
CTGCACGAATCCCGCGACCGGCCGGCCTTTTGCGATGGGCTTTCCGGTCATCACGATTCGCGACATGGTGCGGCTGCAGAAGATGCTGATCGATTCGCTCGGCATCAAGCGTCTGCTGAGCGTTGCCGGCGGGTCGATGGGTGGCATGCAGGCGCTCGAATGGGCGATGAATTATCCGGAGATGGTGCGTTCGGCGATTCCCATCGCGACGACGTGGCGTCACAGCGCGCAACAGATTGCGTTCAACGAAGTGGGCCGCCAGGCCATCATGGCCGACCCCGACTGGAACAAGGGCGATTACTACGACACGAAGCCGCCGGCGCGCGGGCTTTCAGTGGCGCGCATGGTTGGCCACATCACTTACATGAGTGACGATTCCATGCGCGAGAAGTTCGGCCGCCGTCTGCGCGAGAAGGAAAAATTCGGTTTCGACTTCGGCGTCGATTTCGAGGTGGAAAGTTATCTGCGTTATCGCGGCTCGCAGTTCGTCGGGCGGTTCGACGCGAACTCGTACCTTTACATCACGAAGGCCGAGGATTACTTCGACCTGACGAACGGTACGGGTCGTCTGGTGGACGCTTTCCGTTCGCTGAACTCCACGCGGTTTCTCGTGATCAGTTTTACTTCAGACTGGCTGTATCCGAGTTACCAGTCGCAGGAGATCGCGCGCGTGCTGCGCCGCGTGAACGGCGACGTGGCGTATTGCGATCTGCAGTCGAACTACGGCCACGATGCATTTCTGGTGGATATCGCCGAGCAGACCGATCTGGTACGCGGCTTCCTCGAGAGCACGACGCGCACGGTGGAGGCGGCGGCGTGACCAGTTCGGCTTCGCTCGAAGCGCGTCCGGATTTCAAGGTCATCGCCGAAATCATCCAGCCGGGCACGCGGGTGCTCGATCTCGGCTGCGGTGAAGGCGAGCTGCTGGCCTGGCTCATTGCGAATAAGAAAATCATGGCGCGCGGCGTCGAGATCGATGCGACGAATGTGCGGAAAGCGATTGCGCGCGGTGTTTCGGCATATCAGGGCGATATCGATGAGGGCCTCGCCGACTATCCGGATAAGGCTTTCGATTACGTGATTCTCAGCCAGACCCTGCAGGAGACGCGCGCGCCGCTGCGAGTACTGACGGAGATGCTGCGGGTGGGACGGAAGGCGATTATCTCGTTCCCGAATTTTGGGCACTGGCGCGTGCGGTCCTCGATGCTGTTTTCCGGACAGGCTCCGAAGACGAAGCTGTTCCCGTACGACTGGTACGATTCGCCGAATATCCATTTCCTTTCGATCAACGATTTCGAAGACCTGTGCCGGAAGAACAATTTCCCGATTGAGCGGCGGTTCTTTCTTTCGGGAAGCAGGCGCGTGAGCTGGCTGCCGAACCTGTGGGCACAGACGGCGGTATTTCTGGTTGGTTGATTCAGTTTTCAAAGACCTTCTTGCGCTTCCATCAGAGCATGTGGGCCGGCGGTCATCAGCCCTGCCCTGCCTCCCCGCGTTGACGGGATTCGAGATAGAGTTTTCAGATTCTGGAACAACGCGTGGTTGCCGCCCCTTATCTGGGTTTGAAGATGATCAACTCGGTTGGGCCTCCGCGCGGTTTCATCAGATCACCGATTGCGCAGAACGGCAGAGCTACCGCGCCCCATGCCAGAGTGGCCGGGATTGCCGCAATGCCCAGCGGTGCTGCCGGAGAGAAAGTCGCATGGACTCCAAACGAAAGTCCCTCATGGACACCCCGCGCGAGCGACGCAAGCTGATGGCGCCGCGGCGTCATCATGATCTTGCTGACGTGGTCCCGTGCGATTCGGACAATGTTCCCATTTGACCTGACGGCGACCTCGTTTGCATTGACGCTGACGCAATAGCCCTCGAAGTTATCGCCCGCGCTGGTGGTGACCTGAAGCGAGTGATCCTGGGAGACGTTGCAGAGTCCTTCCCATGTCACCGGACGCTTGTCATCTGCATGAAGAGAAATGGCCAGGAAGGCCAGCCCGAGAAACTTTTTCATACGCTCAGAATAGAGCGAATCGCGAGGATCCAGTCAGCGGATTGTGGCACTATTCGCGAGCGTCACAGCCGCACATCTGGCGCAGTTCGGCGATGCTCGAATCAGCGACCAGGCGGAACACACGGAAGGGGCACCCGGCAGGCAAGACCCCCGCGGCAAGCACATCCACGATGGCAAGTGAACCCGCTCTGACGCGATCGTGCCAGCCGTCGATACCTGTATCGACCTCAGCCAGGCAATCCGGTTCTATGCCGACGGCGAGCAGCATCGCCCTCGCCCCTTCCCGGAAGCGGCGCGAGGCTGACACGACCGTGAGGATCGCGTTCGCTCCAGGCCGCGTCTCGCCTTCCAGTGACTGCCTAACCGAGCGAAGCCGCAGGACGAACAGCGGAGTATCCGTCGCGAGGTGTTTCTTCACACTCGCCGCGCTTGTCTGCAGCGCCGCCATGATTACCGGGCCTTCGTGCGGTTCAATACCGATCTCCGCCGAGAGAATAGCTCGCATTTCCGCCTCCGGCTCGATTATGTTCACACCTGCGTAGCGCTGCGGATGAACAGTGCGCTGCAGGCGTTCGATCACGTCGTCCGGCTCGTGCCCAAGTTTTCGCGCATCCGCGAGCAATCGCGCGATCAACACATCCAGCGGCTGGGCCGGACGCGAGGACCGGACATATACGCCGCTGCCGCGCCGCAATTCGAGCCAGCCCTGCTCCAGAAGCTGATGCCAGGCCGCACTGACCGTGTTGGCATGAATTCGGTAACGGCGCGCGATGGAACGTGTGCTCGGGAGCTTTTGCCCCGCGGGCAGGTCTTCGCTGAGGATTGCGAGAACAACCTGACGGACAAGCTGCTCGCGAAGAGGCAACTCGCTGTTCTTCGTCAACCAAAACCGCAAGGCCGTGCTCCGTTAGCTGAAGTGGACCCAGAGTCCGATAATGAACGCGCCGACCAAGCCGGTCCATGCGACGTCGATGCGGTCGAAGACGCGTTTGCCGGCTCCGCCCCAGTGCATTGTCAGGGCTTCTTCTTCGGCGGCGGTGCGCTGGGGTTCCATCAGGCTCATCACCACCATCAGGAGCACGCAGAAGGCGAACACGCAAACGCTGAAATTCAGGAAGCTGAACTTCACGAGATTGTTCCAGATGCCGAGATCCATCTTCATGGCGTCGTGCATCACATCCATCAGGAAGCGGATCGCCCCCATCAGGCCGCCCGTAACCAGCGTCGTGAACGCGGCGCGCGCGGTGGCGCGCTTCCAGAGCACCCCCACCAGGAACACCGCCGTAATGGGCGCGCCGATATAGGCCTGCACACTCTGCAAATACTGATAAATCTCGTTGCTCAGGTACTTGATCAGCGGCACCCAGAGGATACTGATCACCACGATAATCCCCGTTACCACGCGGCCGATGTAGACCAGGCGCTTCTCGCTCGCGTGCGGGTGGGTCTTGCGGAAGATGTCCATCGTGATCAGCGTGGAGCACGAGTTCAGCACCGAACTCATCGCCGACATCAGCGCCGCGAGCAGCGCCGCCACCATCAGGCCTACCAGCCCTTTTGGCAGCAGCCGCAGCACCAGCGTCGGATAAGCGTTGTCACCGCTCACGATGGTCGGATAAAGCGCCTTCGCGATCAGCCCCGGCAGCACCAGAATGAACACGGGCAGGATCTTGAGGGTCGCGCAAAAGAACGAGCCTTTGCGGGCGTTTTCAAGACCGTCCGCACTGAGCGTTTTCTGGACGATCGACTGATCCGTACACCAATACCAGGTGCCGAGAATCATGGTCCCGAAAATCGTCCCGACCCACGGATATGTCGGGTCGCTCGCGGGCTTGATCATGTGGAAGAAATCGGCCGGCAGCGCGGCGCGCAAACCGGAGAAACCGCCGACATGATAGAGACCCACCCCGCTCAGAACCACCGCGCCCGTGATCAGCACGAACGACTGGAAGAGGTCGGTGTAGATGACGGCCTTGAGGCCGCCGGTGATCGTATAGATGCCGGTTGCAACCACCAGCAGGATCGAAGTAGTCAGGTAATCCCAGCCAAGCACCGAACGCATCAGTATCGCGCCCGCGAACAGGTGGACGGAGATCTTGGTGAAGATGTAGGCAATGATCGAAATGATCGTCAGATACCAGCGGCAACGCTCATCGAAGCGCCGCGAGAGAAACTCCGGCATCGTGAAGACTTTCGACTTCAGGTAATACGGAACGAACAGCCAGCCAAGCAAAAACAGGCAGAAGCTGGCGGACCATTCATAACAACCGACCGCCAGACCGCCCGAGGCGCCGGAACCGGCGAGCCCGATGAAGTGCTCGCTCGAAATGTTGGTCGAAAACAGCGACGCGCCGACCGCGAACCAGCCGATGCTGTTGCCCGCGAGGAAGTACTCGCTTGTGGTTTCCTTGGGCCGCCGTGAATAATAAATGCCAATCCCGAATACCGCCAGGAAGTAGGCGACAATTACGAGATTATCGAGCACTAGAGATCAGTCAAACGCTTATCGGTGTCACCGAAGTCATCGAGCTGAACTCCCATGCGATCCATGATCGAGAGATACAGGCTGCAGGCGCGCCGGTTGTCGTCGCCCTTATCCAGATAGTCGAGGATGCGGCCGGTCTTGATGCCGCCGCCGCGGCCGGCCTGGATGATCGGCATCTGATCGGCGCCGTGCTTATCGCCGTCATAGAGGCTCGACATCATCAGCAGGATGGAGCTGTCGAGAATCGAGCTGCCGCCTTCGTCGATGCTCTTGAGCCGGTCCTTCAGATAGATGAATTCGCCCATGTGGTACTGATTCGTCTTCAGGTACATGGCTTCGAGCGCGGGCACGTGGCCGTTATGCGTGAGATCGAGGTGCAGCGCGCCATGCACGCCTTCGAGGAACTTCATGTTCATCTGCGAAAGGTCGTTGTTGAGCATGATGGTCATGATGCGCGTCTTATCCATCTGGAACGCGAGCACCATGAGGTCCAGCATGAGTTTCATGTGATCGGGAACGACCTGCGGAATTTCATCGGCCGGGCGCTGCATGTTGGGCTTGTCGATCGAGGGCCGCCAGCCTTCGAGCGTGCCGCGCTTCGCGGAGCGGTCGAGCCGGGTTTCGATGTCGCGCACCGATTCCAGATACTCGTTGAGCTTGACCTTGTCGCCGCTGCTGATCTTCGGCTTCAACGAATTCGCCTGGCTCATCAGCTCATCGAGGATGCTGCGGTCGAGCTTTCGTCCGCTGCCATCGCTCACGAGCTCGTCGAAGGCGCGCGCGGGATAGATTTCCTTGGTGATCGGCTTGGTCGGCGAGGCCCACGAGATGGCCGAACCGTAGATCATCGAAAGGCCGTCTTCGAGGCGCAGCTCATTTGGCTCGATGCCGAGCGCCATGCTCGGAATCATGGTGGCGTTGCCAAGCTGCTGGGCGAGAATCTGGTCGAACGTAGTTCCGCAGCGGATGACCTGCGGATCCATGCTGACGTGCGCCCCAGAGAGCATATTGGGGCACTTGCCGAGGTGCGGGCTGGTGGCGTGGAACGCCGCGTCGTTATAGAGTCCGCGGATGAAGTTCAGGTCCTCCCCGTGCCCGTTGAGCGGCGCGCCCGCGGGACCGAACTGCATGTCTTTGCCACTGCCCTTCGCCCACCAGTTACCCGGCTGGACGCCGTTCGAGAAATAGACGCAGGCAAAGCGCGTGGGAGGCTTGTTCGCGGCCTTTGCCGCTGCGGCAGGCAGGTCCTGCGCCTTGGCATCAAGCGCAGCCAGTGATTCCAGCCAGGGAAGCGCCAGCGCGACGCCCGCACCTCTCAGGAAGTGGCGGCGGGATTTACCGTCGCGCTTCTGCATTTGCTCGAAATCCCGTTCCAGACGCTCGGCAGTTTTCTTCACGGTGTACCTACTTTATCAGAGTTTTTCGGCTGCAATTCGGCCGTGTTCAGTGGAGGTTTTGCCGCCGCGGCGGGTGCGGCCGGCGTATTTGGAGCAGCATTGCGGAACTGAGCGCTCGTCACCACCATGTTGACGAGGTCGGCCATGGTGGCATTCTGTCCGGCGGCCACCATTTTGTCGACGAGTACCTGATCGGAGCCCTGCACAGTGCGGCCCAACGCGTAGCCGATCAGCTTGTGCGTGAGGGTGATCTCCACCTTGTTCTGCTGGGTCTGAAGATAAATGAGCAGGCCGTCGACGCCGGGAATGATCGACTTGTCGAGCATTTCGCCGCGGTCATCGATCGGTTTGCCGTCATCATACTTCTCGCGCCAGCGGCCAGTGGAATCGAAGTGCTCGAGCGGGAAGCCCATGGGATCGATGCGGGTGTGGCAGGTGGCGCAGGTGGCGTTGCGCTTGTGCTGCGCCAGCCGGTCACGCACGGAGAGGCCGCCGAAGAGTTTGGGATCGTTCGGGATGGAGCCAGCGTCCGCCGGCGGAGGCGG
>CAZPZE010000377.1:0-3348 GCA_964590625.1 uncultured Solibacteraceae bacterium | reverse complement strand
GATCGCCGCGCCTTTACCTCCGCCGGCAACCGCGCCGATAATGGTTCCCAGCACCGCGCCGCCGCCGATGAACTTCGCCGAACGCTTGTTCTTTCCGACGCCCGCCGTTCCCTGCTCCACAATGTCCTGCGTGTCGAGATTGTAGCGATGTCCCCGCACGACAACATAGTCGAGATCGAGCGAGATTTCCGACCGCCCCTGTACTTTCCCCTGCCCCTCCGAGGACCGAACGATCAGCATCGCATCGGAACCCTTGGGGATTGCGAGACCGCCATCACTTCCCATTACGTCGTCCACGATGACGGCGGGGAAAGTCTGGCCGGCTTCGGCTACGCCGGCCTGGATGCGGTCGCTGTTACGCACGGCGATTTTCGTTCCCGCAGCGACGGTTCGCGTCGGGACTGCCGGGGCCGCAGGAGCTTTGGGCGCGGCCTTGGGTGGCGGGGGCGCCATCGGAGCCATCTTGCTGGACGAGCCCGCATTCGTGGTGGTCGCTGGCGGCGGTGCAGCCGGGGCGGCCGTCGAAGCCATGGTGTCGTCTCCCGTTCCGCCCGGCGCGCCGTTCGCGTAGGAGATCGAATCGACCTGGCTCATGGGATAAGTCCGGGTCTCGCCGTTCGCTGTGGTAAGCGTGATGGCAGTGGTGTCACTCTTCGTTACTGTTCCGGTGATCGTCGTTCCGTCGCGTAATGAAAGCGTCGCGGTTGGCCCGGCGGCCTCCTTCTTCGCGCAGCCGCCCAGCAGAAGCGCGCCGCAAAAGACGAGATACAGCCATTTATTCCTCATACATGTCCCTCCCAGCACAGAATATAACGCTCCAGCAAATGGATTGCCGATCGGTCCGCTATACTGGCGCTGAACCTTCCCGCGCATGGATCCGAAGCTACTCGCATTTGGCTTTCTCGAATACGTAGTGTTCCTTTTCTCGACAACGTGTCACGAGGCTTCGCACGCGCTGACGGCAAAGTGGGGCGGCGACCAGACCGCTTCCGAGGGCGGACAGGTGTCGCTGAACCCGCTCCCGCACATCCGGCGGGAATTTTTCGGCATGGTGCTTTTGCCGATGATCGGAATTCTTACCGGTACCGGCCTGATCGGCTACGCGAGCGCACCGTACGATCCGGCCTGGGCGATTAAGAATCCAAAGCGCTCAGGACTGATGTCACTCGCCGGGCCGGGAGCGAATTTCGCGCTCGCGATCCTGGCCGCGATCATCATGCGGGTTGGCCTCGAAGCCGGCTTCTTCCTGCCGGGATCGATTTCGATGGACGCGATCGTCGCGACGCAGAGTGACGGCGCCATTTCAGGCGTCGCCACCGTGCTGAGCGTGCTGTTTTCCCTCAACATCCTGCTTGGCTGTTTCAATCTGCTGCCGATTCCGCCGCTCGACGGCTTTGGCGCCCTGACGGTGTTCACGGACTCCGAAGGGGCCTTGAAGCTGATGAAACTACGGGTCAGCCTGCGGGGTTTCGGGATGCTGGCCGGGATTCTGATCGCCTCCACGCTGCTCGGCTATGTTTATGACCCTCTGCTCGAGCACGGCGTGCGGCTGATTTATGCCTTCTACCACTTTCCCCATGTCCAGCCGTGAGTTACGGGCGGTTTGGGCTTGTCCTGAATTCCGATCAAGTTCGTGGTGTATCCTGAGAGTTCTAGCCTGAATCCAATTCCTGTGGACCACTTAGACCTGCTCGAAGCGGAGAGCATCCAGATTATCCGCGAAGTCGCGGCCGAATTCCAGAACCCGGTCATGCTGTATTCGATCGGCAAGGACTCATCCTGCATGGTCCGGCTGGCCCAGAAGGCCTTTTTTCCGGGCAAAATTCCCTTCCCTCTGCTGCACATCGATACGACGTATAAGTTCCGTGAAATGATTGAGTTCCGCGACGAATTCTGCAAGTCGATCGGGGCGAAGCTCATCGTCAAGACCAACACGCAGGCGATTGCGGATGGAGCGAATCCACTGAAGATCGGAACCCAGAAGTGCTGCGGCTTCCTGAAGACCCGGGCGCTGCTGGACGGCCTGGCGGAGGGCGGCTACGACGCGGCTTTCGGCGGGGCGCGCCGCGACGAGGAGAAAAGCCGGGCGAAAGAGCGCGTTTATTCATTCCGCGACGAATTCGGCCAGTGGGATCCTAAAAATCAGCGTCCCGAGCTGTGGAATCTCTACAATTCGCGGGTGGATAAGGGCCAGCACATCCGCGTTTTCCCGCTTTCGAACTGGACCGAGCTCGATGTCTGGCAGTACATCGCACGCGAGAACATCCCCATCGTCCCGATGTACTACGCGAAGCTGCGCGAGATGGTGGTGCGCGGCAATTCGCTGATTTCTCCGGAGCAGGATTTCATGCTGCTGCCCGGCGAGAAGCCGGAGATGGTGATGTGCCGCATGCGTTCGCTCGGCTGCAGCCCATGCACCGGGGCGATCCGGTCCGAGGCGGATACGATCGAGAAAATCATCGATGAGATGAAGCTGGTGCGGCGTTCGGAGCGCGAAAATCGCGTGATCGATCACGACCAGGAAGGCTCGATGGAGATCAAGAAGCGCGAGGGTTATTTCTAAGAATGAGTCTGCTTCGCTTCTCCACCGCCGGCAGCGTTGACGACGGCAAGAGTACACTCATTGGGCGTCTGCTCTACGATTCGAAGGGCGTTTACGAAGATCAGCTGGCGAGCGTGGCGAAGGCGTCGGCGAATTCGAGCGGCGGCCACATCGATCTGGCACTGCTGACAGACGGCTTGCGCGCCGAACGCGAACAGGGCATCACGATCGACGTTGCCTATCGCTATTTCTCAACGCCGAAACGCAAATTCATCATTGCCGATACGCCTGGGCACGAGCAGTACACGCGCAATATGGCGACAGGCGCGTCGACTGCCGATCTGGCGATCATCCTGATCGACGCGCGGAATGGCGTTCTGCAGCAATCGCGGCGGCATGCGTTCATCGCGAACCTGTTGGGCATCCGGCATTTTGTCGTGACCATCAACAAGATGGACCTGGTCGAGTTCGACAAGGGCGTTTACGACAGGATCGTCGCGGAGTTCACGCTGTTTCTCTCGAAGATCGGCGCGCCGAAGGCGCTTTTTATTCCGATCAGCGCGCGCGATGGCGACAACGTGGTGGAGAAGAGCGCGAAGACTCCGTGGTACGAGGGGCCGGCGCTGCTGGATTTCCTGGAAACCGTGCCCGTCAGCGAAGGTCTGGCGGATCTGCCGGGACGTTTTCCGGTGCAGTATGTGCTGCGTCCGAACCTGAATTTCCGCGGTTATGCGGGGCAGATTGCGTCGGGCGTGTTCCGTGAGGGTGAGGAAGTGATGGCGCTGCCTGCGAGGCGGCGTTCGCGG
>CAZPZE010000376.1:0-1866 GCA_964590625.1 uncultured Solibacteraceae bacterium | reverse complement strand
CGCGAGAGCATCTTCGCAATCACGTCCGCCGTCACGCGTTGGCCGACCATATGACCACAGGTGGTTCGCGCCTTTGTGCCGGCGCCATCGTCATGGCGCTTCATTTTCAGATCGCCTTTCGCGAGTTGGAGAGAATAGACCCGCAGTTCGCGCGTTTCGGTGTGGTGCTTCAGGGCAAAACGGTATTCGAGCAGCAGGCGGACCAGCACGTGCACATCCTTCTTGCCGTCTCCCGCGGCGGTTTTGGCATCGATGTCGTACCGCTCATCCTCAGCCCATCCCGGCGCGCCCTCAATCTGAAAATCCTTCAGATCGAAGGCGAGCTTCAGCAAATCCCGCAGAGTTTCGCTCGTGACCATGAGGCGTCCGCCAGGCAGGCTGTTGACGTTCGAATCGACCGCCGGATCGCGATTCACGCGGATGGCAGCCACCTCGAATCCCTGTGCGCAGAGAAATCCAGCGGCGGCTAACGCGATGAGTCCGGCGCGTGACATCAGTTCCCCCTCTCCAGAACTGCAGCCCGCGCCGGACGTTACAAACTACTGCTTCAGGATCTCCATCATGTAATCCATCGCGTCCTTGTTGTGATCGCGCGCCATGTCGCCGAGGCGTTCCACGATCTTCCGCTTCATCTGAGGATCCGTTTCCTTCCGCGCCAGATCCACCAGCGTTTTCGCGTCGCGCCGCCCCTGCAGCCCATCGACGATCGCGGTTTTGGCCGACATATCCACATTCGGATACATATCGAGCAGGCCGTCCAGCGGCGCGCTGCGGTTATTCGCAATGGTCCGGATCGCCTGATTCCGCAGATTGGCGTCCTTTTCCGTTTTCGCGATGTTCAGCAGAGCGTCCCAGGAGCGCGTGCCGGAGAGCGAATCGATGATCGACGTCTTCACCCGCAGATCCGAGGTGGTCCCATAGATGGCGCCGAGCTGCTGCTGCGCGTCTCGCGTACCCGTCTGCCCCAGGTAGCGGATGGCCTGCAGTTGCAGGTCCGGATTGCCGCCGCCTTTCGCGTAATCGCTCAGAAGCTGCTGAGCGCGGGGCGAGCGGCTCTGCGTCAGAACAAACAGCGCGTTCCGCTTGACGTTGGGCGGGCCGCTTCCCTTGAGAATCCCTTCGATCAGCGGAACCGCGCGCTCCGGGTCCGCATTCATAAGGCTGTTGATCGCCAGCAGCTTCAGATCGTCATTCGATTCCTGCGCGGGTGAGATCGGCTGACCGGTGCTCTGCTTCACTTCGGTTTCGAGCGCGGACGCGTCGTTCAGCCAGGCGCTCTGGGCGTAGTCGCGGCGAAGCTCGGCTAAAGCGGCAAGCGAATCATCTTTCTTTCCGGCGCGATTCAGCGCGTAGGCTTTCCAGTAGAGCGCTCCGTCGGCGCGCGGGGATTTGGCATTGATTACCTGATCGAAGTGGATGACCGCCTCGTCATAGTGATGCTGGTCGAGCGCGCGCGTGCCTGCGTCATACTCCGCATCGGCGCGGTTGCTCGAAAAGCGGAAGATCTTCGGCATCGCCGGCTCGGGCGGCGCCGGGGGCATGGGCGCGGGTTTTGGAGCCTGCAGGAAAGCCAGGCCGCCGAGGTTTGACAGATCGAGATTCATGTTCAGATTGCCGAGCTTCATTTTGAGATCGTCGAGATTCGTATCGATATGGTTGTCGAGGTCGAACCTGAGCTTCATCTCCTGGAGCTTGTCGGCCGCCGCCTGAGCGTTCGCCTCGATGTCGGCCATGTCGATGGACTGCATCCTGTCGACGGCAGCCTGGGCCTTCGCCTGAATATCGGCCATGTCGATGGACTGCATCTTCTCGGCGGCAGCCTGGGCCTTCGCCTCAAATTTCTCCATCTGCTCGTCGGAAAATTCC
>CAZPZE010000375.1:0-15096 GCA_964590625.1 uncultured Solibacteraceae bacterium | reverse complement strand
AAAGATACCCCGCCTCCTCCGATGGCGGGAATGTCGGCTGAGGCCGTAGCGGCCAATCCGAAGTCTCTGAACGGCGGCCCGAACTACGTGCCGAAGCATCTGAAGCAGCATCAGTTTAAGACGCTGCGGCATCTGGGCGATCTGATCATGCCTGCCGATGCAACGTCACCCGCAGCTTCGGAAGCCGGCGCCGCGGAGTTCATCGATTTCCTCTGCAGCCGCAATGAGGATCTGGCGAATATCTTCGATGGCGGCCTCGCCTGGCTCGATGAGTACATGATCCACAAGTACGGGACGAACTTCCTGTCTTCGAAACCGGATCAACAGACGGCAGTTCTCGATCTTGCCTACGGCACGCGCGGCGGTTCGCCGGAAGTCGCGGCCGGCGCGCAGTTTTTCACCTGGGCGCGGAATATGGTGGTCGATGCCTATTACACGAGCCCGGTGGGTGTGAAGGACATCGGGTACAAGGGCAATACCGCGCGGAGTTCGTTCAGTGTGCCCCAGGAAGCCGTGGATTACGCGCTGAAGCGCAGCCCGTTCGGCGGCTAACGGCAATCCCACACATTGGCCCGGCGATTGCCACCCTGCGCGGCGAGGTGCTTTTATGACTTTCGCCGAGGTAGTGCTTGCGCTCGCGCTTGTGGGGATCGTCGCGTGGTTCCTCAACGCGCGTACGGCAATTACCGGCCCCGTCAGGCTGGTTCTGAACGTCGTCCTGATGCTGATTGTCGTCGGGGTGGCCTTATGGCTCATTGACACCTACATCCCCATGGCCCCGGGGATCCGGACGATTCTGAATTTCGTTGTATTTATCGCGACTTGCGTCGGTGTTTTGCAGGTGTTTGGATTGTGGCGCGGGTTCGTGAGATTCTGGTCCGATTTGCGCGAGAACATAACGGGCCATCACGCCCCACGGCTGTAGTGAAACCAGTGCTATCCTCTTCGCGTGAGAGGTATCGCACTTCCCCTTCTTTATATTGTCTTTGCAGGCACGGAACTGGTATCGGCAGCCAGCCTGGCTGGCATGCCACCAGTCCCGGACCCGCATAATATTTACTCAGAAACCCGCAGTCTGAGTTCTGCCGTCAGGGGTTTCCCCGAACGGATTTATGTTCCGAACAGCGGGAGCAATTCGGTCGACGTCATTGATCCCCACACGTATAGAGTCATCGACCATTTCGCTGTCGGCCGGCAGCCGCAGCATGTGACGCCGTCGTGGGATTTGAAGTCGCTTTGGGTGCTGAACGATCTGGGCGACAGCCTGACCCGCATCGATCCCGCCACCGGCAAAAAGGGCGACACGGTTCGGGTCAAGGATCCGTACAACATGTACTACACGCCGGACGGCAAGTTTGCGATTGTCGTCGCCGAACGGGAAAGCCATCTGGACTTCCGCGATCCCACGACATTCGCGCTCGTGCAATCGCTGGCTGTTCCCTGCAGCGGCGTGGACCACATCGACTTTTCCGCCGATGGCCAGTTTCTCATCGCGAGTTGCGAGTTCTCGGGTTCGATTGTGAGAGTCGACGTCGCGCACCGCACTGTGGTGGGTTCGCTCGCGCTCGGCGGCGCTCCGGCAAAACCGATGCTGATGGACGCCAAAATGACTCGCACGATGAGCGCGGTCGAGAGGCGCCGCGCCTACGATCTGAAGCACTCTCCCACCGGCAGCATGCCGCAGGACGTCAAGACATCGCCTGATGGCAAGATTTTCTACGTCGCCGATATGTACGCGAATGGCGTGTATATGATCGACGCCGATAAGTTCACCAACATCGGCTTCATCCCGACCGGCCTGGGTGCTCACGGGCTCTATCCGAGCCGAGATGCGAAGTTGCTGTACTGCTCGAATCGCGATGAAGGGACGATTTCCGTCATCAGCTTCGCGACCCATAAGGTCGTGCAGACCTGGACCATTCCCCATGGCACGCCCGATATGGGCGGCGTCTCAGCCGATGGCAAAGTTCTCTGGCTTTCCGGGCGCTACACCAGTGAGGTGTATGCCATCGATACGCAGAGCGGCAACCTGCTGGCGCGCATTCGCGTCGGCAGAGGTCCGCACGGACTGTGCGTGTATCCGCAGCCGGGGCGCTATTCGCTGGGCCACACCGGCATTCTGCGATAGAACGCCGCCGCCAGGCAGACGGCTGCCACCGCGTATCCGCCAAGCACGTCGGTTGGGTAGTGGACGCCGAGGTAGATGCGCGAAATCCCGATCAGGATTGCCAGCACCACCGCGCCTGCGCGAATGGGCCAGCGTGACGAAGCGAGCGACGCCAGCAGGATATAGAACACCGCTGACTTGAGCGCATGGCCGCTCGGAAAACTGTAGCTATCCGGGTCATCGCCAAAAAACGGCAATGGACGCGCGCGATGGAACGCCAGCTTGAGAATCTCCATCAGCGCCTCCGCGGCCAGAAACGTTGCAACAAGGACGACCGCGTCGCGCCGCCGGTCGAGCTTCATCAGGCGCCACACCGAGAGAAATCCGAGGGGCGCCATAAAGAAATCCGAGCCTGTGACGGAGAGTCCCACCATCAGACTGGTCATCAGCGGCGACGCCCAGCCATGCACGGCATCGCGCCCCGCCCCATCGAGCCCGGACGCAGCGCCGGACATAGTGAGCCACGCGATCAACGCAAATGCCGCCAGACCTGCCGCCCCGAGGATGATCGCCGCGCGTTTGTTCATTCCGCTTCTGATCCGACTATAGAATGATCGTCATGAACTGGACTGCGGCCGGAGCGATTCTGATGGGTTTGGGCGTGGCGATCGGGGCCTTCGGCGCGCACGGGCTACAGGGGCGGCTGGACGCGTATTCGATGGGTGTTTACGAGAAGGCCGTGCTCTATCATTTCTTTCACGCTCTCGGGCTGCTGGTGGTCTCGCTGATGCCGCGCGCGGGTGTACTGGCAAAACCCGCAGCCGGACGCGTCTGCGCGCTTCTGCTGGCTGGAATCGTGTTCTTCTGCGGCAGTCTCTACGCGCTGGCGGTCAGCGGCGTGCGAATGCTCGGCGCAATCACGCCGATCGGCGGAGTCGCGTTCCTCGCCGCCTGGTTCTGGCTGGCTATTCTGCTGGTGCGCGCAGAACGCGCGTAGTCAGATCTCGGGAGAATCGACCGGGTCGTTCTGCGGGATCACGTCCGGGTCGGGATCCTGCCGCGGACGCGGATATCCGGGGTTTGTCGGATCAAACTCCGGCTCGGGGTCGCGCGGCGGCTGTTTACGGTCCGGACCGGCCATCGCTAGCCTCCTGATTGCCCCTCATCTTCCAGCCGCGCGGGCTTCGCGTGAAGAATGGTCTGGTCGCGCAGCTTGTCGAGCTCGGTTTCTCCGTTATTCGGATCAAGTTCCGGGTCTTCGTCGGTCGGTGGATACGCAGCGGTCTCAGGCATACACCGGACCAGTGCAATAAAATGACCAAACCCGGGCTGGAATTCAGATCTTCTTCAGACGCTCGCCCGCCGCCGCGAGCGTTTCGTATTTCTTGCAGAAACAAAAGCGGATCTGCGACGAGCCGCGCGCCGGATCCAGATAAAAACTCGAGCCCGGCACGCCGGCGACGCCGACGCGCTCCACGAGGTCGGTGGCAAATTCCACATCGGTCATGCGGCTTAGCGCACGCATATCGCACATCACGTAGTACGCGCCGCCCGGCACATAGCAGTGGAAGCCGGCTTCGCGCAGCATGGTGACCGCGGCCTGGCGGCGGCCATCGTATTCGGCGGAAAGGCTATCGAAATAGGAATCGGGCAGCCCCAGCGCCATGATGCCGGCCTGCTGCAGCGGCGTGGCGGCGCCGACCGTGAGAAAGTCGTGCACCTTGCGCACGGTACCGGTGATCTCCGGTGAAGCGATCACCCAGCCCACCCGCCAGCCGGTCACCGAGAACGTTTTACTCATGCTGTTCACGAGAATAGAGCGCTCGCGCATTCCGGGCAGCGTGGCGATGGGGATATGGCGCTGCCCGTCGTAAGTAATGTGCTCGTAGATTTCGTCCGTGATGGCCAGCGCATCGAATTCCTGGCATAGCGACGCGATGTACGTGAGTTCCTCACGCGTAAACACCTTGCCCGTGGGATTGTTCGGGGTGTTGATGATGATCGCCTTTGTGCGCGGCGAGAACGCGCGGCGGAGTTCGTCGGGATCGAACCGCCAGTCGGGCGCATGCAGCGTTACCAGCTTGCGTTCGGCACCGCAGAGGAGCGTATCGGGATGGTAGTTCTCGTAGAACGGTTCGAAAACGACGACCTCGTCGCCGGGATCGGTGACTGCGAGCAGCGACGCAATCATCCCCTCGGTCGCGCCGCAGCAAACCGTGATCTCGCGTTCGGGATCCAGTTCCATCCCGTAGGTGCGGGCGTATTTCGCGGCGATGGCATCGCGGAAGGGCTTCACGCCCCACGTGATCGGGTATTGGTTGTAGTCCGCCGCGATCGCGTCGATGGCGGCCTGCTTGATATCGACCGGCGCCGCGAAATCCGGAAAGCCCTGCGCCAGGTTCACCGCGCCGTGGCGTACGGCCAGACGGGTCATTTCGCGGATGACGGATTCCTTGAAATCAGCGGTGCGCGCACTCTGGAAGCGCTTGGCCGCGGCGGCGATGGACATGAGTCTATGCTCTCACGCCGCCGAGTGTTTTCGGGTGGATTTCTTCGTATCGGCCGCGCTCTTGCCGCTGCCCTTCTCACTCACCGATGCGGCGGGCTTGGTGGGTTTCACGGCCGGCTTCGATGCGGGCTTCACGGCTGGTTTCGAGGCGGGTTTGGAATTGGACTTCTTCGCCGCCGCCGCTTTCCGCTTGCTGACGGAGACGCGCTGCGGCTTTGCCGTCATCACTTTGCGCGAGGCTGTCACAGTGTTGATCTTGCCGGCCGGAACGTCCGAATCGACCTCCGTTTCGGCCGCCAGCACTGCCTTCTGCTTTCCGTACAGCTCGCGATAAACCTGGCCGTTGCGCAGCACCGCCTGCACGTAATCGCGCGTTTCGTTGAACGGGATGTTCTCGATGAATTCCGCCGGGTCGTCATAGCCGTACGCCTGCACCCATCGCTTCACACGCGTGGGACCGGCGTTGTAGGCCGCCAGAGTTTTCACCCAGTCACCATCCCATTGATTGAGCTGGCCGCGCAGATACTGGGTGCCCAGCTTGATATTCAGGTTCGGCTCCAGCAGCATGCGCGCGCTCGATACGCGAATTCCGGAGCTGCGTCCCATCAGCCTGCCGGTGGAGGGAATCAATTGCATCAGACCATACGCGACCGGCGAACGCGCCGCGGGATTGAACTCCGATTCCTGACGGATCAGGCCCGCTACGGCATAGGGGTCAAGATCGCGGCTGGTGGCGCTGGCCGTCAGCGTCTCTTCGTACGGCAGCGGGAACAGCATTTCCCAGAAGGAGCGCGAGGCCTTCTCGAACGGCAGCGAAAGATAATCGCCGCTGAACTTCTTCATCACCCGCATGGCGAGATAGGGCGTTGGCATGGAGCGCGAGAGTTCCATTGCGAGCAGCGTGCTCTGTTCCGTGTTCTGGCGCGCGCCGAACTGGAGTTCGTCGATCGCCTGCGACGTCATTCCCGCCGCGATCAGCAAACGCCCGCGGTCAATGCGCTGCCGCGTCGCCGCGTTGGGAGCGGTGCCGATGTCATCCGGAATCGCGTTGGCATGAGCGCCGATGGCTTTGTCCACCCAGGAGCGGACAGCCGGGTCTTCACTGACGGCCACGAGCTTTGGTGAATTCAGCCGCTCACGCGCCAGGCCCGCGTAGTAATAGTGCGGATACTGGGTGTTCAGGCGCTCGTAGTAAGCGCGCGCTGCCGCAAAATTCGATTCCTCTTCAGCCTCGCGCCCGAGGAAGAAAAGCGCGTCGCTCACGTGCGTATCGTTGGGGAACTTTTCGATCTGCTGGCGGAGCAGCGGCACGCGTTGCGGACTATGATCGAGCCACGCCGCCCAGGCCACCCGCCATTGCGCGAGAGGCGCCGAGCTGTCCTCAGGAAACGATTCGGCCACTGCCTGATAAAGAGGAACGTACTGGGTCCGATCCTGGGTCAGCAGATAGCGATTGGCCGCGGTAATCAGCGCCTTCAGGCGCCACTGCGAAACCGGATATTTCTCACCAAGTTCTTTGACCGCAGCCATCATTGAGGAGTCGTCATCGAGCTTCCGGCAGGCTTCTGTGAGGTAGTAGAGCCGCTCGGCGGCCGCTTCCGCGCCTTGCGGATTGAGCTTTTCGAGGTACGAGACGGTTCCGGCGGCATCCCCATTCAGAAAAAGCGCCGCGCCCACTCCCGCCTGTGCCGCTTCGCGATCGTTACCCGTCAGATCATTCGCGAGCATCGCGAATTCCTGGCGGGCTTTGAGGTATTGCTTCGCATTGAGCCAGGCCTCGCCGCGCTGAAGCCGCAGCCGCGCCGGCGGATCCGGATAATCGCCGCCCAGCGACGATTTCAGCCTCTCCATCGACTCGCGCGCTTTCTCCGAATAATCGGAGGAAGGATACAGAAAATACACATGCTGGTAGCCGATCGCCGCCTGGCGCGGGAATCCCGTAGCTTCGAGCGCCTGGGCCAGCGTGAACTCGCCGTCTGGTTGCGGCAACGCGGAAGGCTGCGCTTCCAGAACCTGCCGCGCCTTCATCGCCGCTTCTTTCGTCGAGCCCGGCTGGCCGACGAGGGCTTTTGCGTAGAGGAGGTTCAGACGCCCGGTGAGGGGAGATCCGGGCACCGGATCGACCAGATAGCGCGCCAGATCCCGAACCGCGTCCCCACCATTGTTCGTGACGAGTTCGGCGTTCGCCAGGTAATACGCGACGTAATCCCGCAGCTTCGCCGGCTGCCCGGAGGCGCTCAGCAGATGAACCGTAGTGAAGTAATCCTTCTTTTCATAGGCTGCCGCCGCCTGCCCGAGCCGAAGCACAGCCGGATCAGTGGCCGCCTGCGCACAAATCACCGTCGCTGTGAGAACGGCACAGCTCATCGAGAGTGAAAAGAAGGAACGCATAGTTACGCCATCGGACCCGGGTACCCGGCTCCCAGGAGCTTTTCATCGTCATGCGCGAGACTACGGACAATTTCCAGATGGAGATAGTCCACCATGCCGGGCGTTTCCGTCATATAAGAATTTCGGAATTCCCCGCGCGCCCTGTCGATCGATTGCCGCAGCGCCTGGTAGATATCCCTCTCCTGCATCCCTTTTCGCAAAGCCGCGGATTCGCTGATCCGGATCTGCGCCACCCGTACGCGGGCCGTACGCTGAGCCCGCAGGTGCACCGCCTGCTCCTCAACCGACAGCGCTTCCCAGGAAGTTGCCGATGTTCCATTCCGCACACCTGCGATTTGTACGAGTTCGCTCGGCTCCTGAGCGGGAGCCGCCACAGCCGGCGCGGCGCCCTCCAGCGCTTCGAGCCTCATCCCCGCTGCCTCACACAGCAACTCGAGCGGAGCCGGTGTCACCGTGCCCCCGGCCACAATCACCGCTACGGTAGTCTGACGCACCCGGACCGGGAAAAGATACACCTTCTCTTCCCCACCCCTTGCGAACGCCGAAGCCAGCACGGATGAGATCTCACCAGGCGAAGCGAGTGCGGCCATCGGATCACCGCTCTCGATCGAGGAAACCAGCGCCGCCGCTTCTTTCAGATCGATGGGAGCCGCGTCTTCTTCGTCGCCGCGAAGCGTCACGTCACGCCACGATGCCAATCGCGCGATTCGGCCGCTTTCCACCAACACCACCACCGCGCGCTCGGCGCAGAAGGAGCTCTCTTCGAGTACCAACTGTAAAGTTTCGTGTTCGGCCGATGTCTGGCGGATGCGCCGCAGCGTTTGATTGAGCGATTCAGAAACTCTGCGCCGGGTCTCTTCGGCGATGCGGGCCTTCTCTTCAGTTAATATCCGCGTGGCTTCCTCCCGCTCTTCGGTCAATACTCGCTCGGCCTCCGCGCGCGCGTCGTTCAGCGCCCGCCCGGATTCAGCCTGCGCGCCTGCGAGCGCCTGCGCCATCTGCGATTCGCCGCGGGTCTTTTCCTCATTCACCGCCTGGGCAATCACGGAAGCAAGCTGCGCCTCCGCTCTGGAGCGTTCCTCACTCACCGCCCGTTCCACGGCGGCAGTGATCTGCGCCTCCGTGCGCCCGCGCTCTTCCTCCACCGCGCGTGCCACTTCGGAAGCGACCTGCGCGTCCACACGCAGCCCTACTTCTTCGATCAGCGCGGCATGGCGCTGTTCCATAATCTGACGCCATCCAGGCGCGCTGCCGTTCTGCATTCTACTTTCATAGTAAGGCAGAGTTACGATACTGTCGAGATCAACAACCCTATGTCGAATGAAAAACTTTCCGGCAAAATTGCAGTGATAACGGGTGGCGCGCGAGGCATTGGTTTTGCCATCGCGTCCCATCTTGTGGAAGAAGGCGTCAGCGTCGCCGTCGTGGCGTTGCGGCAGGAGTCGGCGGAGGCCGCTGTGACGAAGTTGTCGGCGAAAGGCAAAGCGCTCGGCATCGCCGGCGATGTTTCAAACGAGACAGAAGCCGAGCGCATCATGGCCGAAGCGGCGCGCGCCTTCGGCGGCATCGACATTCTCATCAACACTGCGGGAATTCGCACCTACAATTCTGTGAGGGATCTCGCACCATCAGACTGGAATCGCATGATCGCAGTGAACCTTTCGGGTCCCTTCTACTGCACTCATGCGGTGCTGCCGTACTTTGCGAAGGCCGGCGGCGGGGACATTGTGAACGTGAGTTCTCTGTCCTCCACTACCCCGTTTGCGGGAGGCGCGGGATATAACGCTTCCAAGGCGGGTCTCAACGCGCTGTCCGAAGTCACCATGCTCGACCACCGGTATGACAACGTCCGCGTTAGCCAGGTACTACCCGGCAGTACCGATACGGACTTCAACGGACCGGTCACCGGTCCGCGGCCCGATTGGAAAGTAGCCCCGGAAGATATCGCGAATGCTGTAGTTATGCTTCTACGGATGCCGCGCCGCACCACCGTCAGCCGCATCGATGTGAAGCCCTCGAAGCCGCCTCGTAAAGCTCAGTAAATAGAGGGCCGCGAACTCATACAAATGTCGCATTTCGGAGTCTGAATCATTGGCACACGACTTGCAGTCAAATAAGTCGAAATCGTTCCGCAGGGGGCGATAAGGCTAGTGAGGAGAGGCCGTTATGTTTCGCCTGAGTAAGAGACTCGATCCAACGCTGACGGGCAACGAAGCGATGAAGCTGCATTCGGATCTCGTGAATCGGATTGTGGGCCAGGATGAGGCCATCAATCAGATCGTGAGCATCTATCAAACGTATCTCGCCGGGATGAGCAGCCCGGGACGTCCGATTGGAAATCTTCTTTTCCTCGGGCCGACCGGCACCGGTAAAACTCGTCTCGTTGAAGCAACCGCGGAGTCGCTGCTGGGCGATGCGCGCGCAGTCATTAAGGTGGACTGCGCCGAATTCCAGCACAGCCACGAAATCGCGAAGCTCATTGGCTCGCCTCCCGGATATCTGGGACATCGCGAGACGCACGCGATCCTCTGCCAGGAAGCGCTGAATCAGTATCACCACGAAGGGATGAAGGTCAGCTTCGTTCTATTCGACGAAATCGAGAAAGCGAGTGACGCGCTGTGGAATCTGCTCCTCGGTATTCTCGATAAAGGGACTCTGACTCTCGGCGATAACCGCAAGGTCGATTTCTCCCAGTCGCTGATCTTCATGACCAGTAACCTCGGCGCGGCCGAAATGAATAACCTGCTTCGGCCGAATCTGGGATTCGCGACTTCCACTGTCGAACGCGATGCGAACGAGGGTGAAGTCAGCGACGAAATGACTGGAAAGCTTTCGCGCGCCGGTCTTGAAGCGGCGCGCCGCAAGTTCACGCCGGAATTTATGAACCGCATCGATAAGGTGGTGGTGTTCCGGCCGCTTGGCTCCGAGCAGTTGCAGAAGATTCTCGGACTCGAGCTCGCACAGCTGCAGCAGCGAATCATCCGCGCTCCCGGTTCGGTTCCGTTCGTCATGAATTTGACAGAGCCGGCGCGCGCGTACCTGCTGAACGAAGGCACCGACATGAAATATGGCGCGCGTCACCTGAAGCGGGCCATCGAACGGAGCCTGGTGCATCCGCTCTCGAACCTGATCGCCTCCGAGCAGATTCGCGCGGGCGACCTGGTCAGCATCGACTACGATACCGTGACCGCCGCACTGACTTTTACGCGGGAAGCCGAGGCGATGCCCGGCTATGAAATGGCCGAAATGATCGACACCGCGTCGATCAAAGTCGCCGCCGCCGCGGTCGCCCAGCAGACCACGCCGGCGCGCCCGGCCGCTGCAGCCCGCGGACAGCGCAAGTAACACACCTGGTTGATCCACCCGCGGCGGGCTCGCCCCAACGGAGCCCGCCGTTGGGCCTCATCGTAGTCAGTTGCTCCTCATCGTAGTCAATTGATAAACTTTCTCCTTGACGATGGCCGCCCATATCCCTGCCCGGCATGAGATTACACATCCGCGTCACCAGTGCCTGATCTATAAAGGCGCGCCTTCCCGATATCTGGAGACTCTCGCCCAAACCATTCAGGAAACCCTGGAGACAAACCATCGTTGCCTTTATCTGAACAGTCCAGCCATGGTGGCTGGTATGCGTTCACGCCTGATTGCCAACGGGCTCGATCTCACGAAATTAATCGAACGAGGCGATCTGATACTTTCTTCCGGTCAGGGCCACCTGGTGAACGGTAAATTTGACGTGGACGGAATGATCGGGCTGCTTAGCGACGCCGTGCAGCGAGCGCTATCAGACGGCTACGCCGGTCTGTGGGCAACGGGCGATATGACGTGGGAATTTGGCAGTGAGAAGAATCTCGATAAGTTGGCCGAATACGAACGTCGCCTCGAGGAGTTCATGCAGAGGACTCCGTCGCTGAGTGGGATTTGTCAGTATCATCGCGATACGTTGCCGCCGAATACTGTCTTCACCGCGCTCGAAACACACCAGATGGTCTACGTGGATTCCACGCTTTCCTGGCGCAATCCGGAGTACCTTTGCGCCGGGTCGGCTTAATAAACGACGCCGGTGCGTCTGCCATCCACCAACTTGCCTTTATCCTTCGACGTCATCTTCACTTCGAGATCGTGTTTGCGGGGCTTGCCGGATTTTTCGGGGACAAAGCCAATCTGATAGCCAGAGAGCGCTTTGTTCCGGATCGAAGTGAGAATCTGGGTCAGGGCCAGGCGGTCCAGTTGGTCGATCACGAATAGCTTGCCTCCAGTCATCTGGCCGATCTGGCCGCTGGCCGGCGCATTCACGAAGCGAGTCCCACCACCTGGCGTTTCGCCGGAAACCGAGAATGATCCGGCGGCGGACCCAAACACCACGGGAAGCTTGCCGAAGTCGACAATCACCGGGTCGATTGTTATGCCAGCGGTTATCGCCTGACTCGCCAGAGAGTCCATCTGTAACCCACCGGCGCAACATCCGGTGGAAAACCAAATCAGAATATGCCGGGCCTTCACGGTGGATCCAGCCGCGTCCCCCAGCGTTGCGGCCGTAGCTTCCTGAAGCCAGCCCGGACTCCCGACGACGACCCAACCCGTTTTTGCACCGGGAAGCGGCGTCAGCGTGCCAGTGCCCTCCGGAATCGGTTCGAGAATGCGATGCAGCGCTGAGACCACTGCCTGCGGATCGTTCGTCCCAGCGCAGAGCCGCTCCCACTGATTCGCCTCGTAGTGGTACACGCCAATGCGGACATCCATTCCGTTTGTGTGAAGAATGCTCTGCGTGATTTCCGCATCCCAGTCATTCAGAAACTGGTAGGTCTCGCTGGCGTTCCATCTTGAGAAGACGCGAACCTCCTTCGAATTCTTCGGCGCCACCGACGCGTCGAAAAGCAGATCGAGCTCCAGCGGAACCGGATGCTCAGTGTGCGGTCCCTCAAATATCGTGAACGTCCGGGGATGGCCGTTTTCCTCCAGAATGAAATCGGACGCCTGGAGATCTTCCGCGTAGTATTTGCCCCGTTCCACATTGAAAGGAACGAGCACCAGATTCGTGGCCGCCTGAAACGCGACATCCGAGTCCTGAGCCAGCAGGATGATCGAAAGCAATCCCCAGACGCCTGTGCGAAGAATGATGCGAATCATAATCCCCCAGGGTTTCGACACCGAACATGGGCATGTTGATCCCCTGGGGCCAAAGATATCCGGTTTTGGCAGAGGCGGCGGGGGTTGGACTGGTCCAGACTACACTGGAAACGTGCTCGCCCGCTGCCTGACAGTCCTGCTTCTGGCCGCCCTCCCCGTCCCCGCGGCGCTTTCCATCCTGCCGCTCAGCCAGGTCAAGGCCGGCATGCACGCCATCGGGAAAACCGTTTTCACCGGCGACAAAGTGGAAGACTTCGATGTTGAAATTCTTGGCGTTCTCGATAACATCGGGCCCAAACAATCGCTGATCCTCGGCCGGCTCTCCGGCGGTCCGCTCGAACACACCGGCGTCATGCAGGGGATGAGCGGCAGCCCGGTCTATATCGACGGCAAACTCATCGGCGCCGTGGCGCTCGCGTTTCCATATTCGAAAGATCCCATCGCCGGCATTCGCCCCATCGAAGAAATGCTGCGCGTGAGTTCCATGCCCTCCACGCAGGAGCCGATGCGCCTCGCGAGCCTCACCGATCCCGCATCGCTTCTCCGGGATTCGCTTCCAAAGCCCGCGGCCGCGACATTCGGCGAGACGCGCATGACGGAAGTCGCGACGCCGATTTCGTTCGCCGGCTTCACCAGTGCCACCATCGAGAAATTCGCGCCGGAGCTGCGCGCGCTCGGTCTGGAACCTCGCCAGGGCATGTCACTCGGCGGCTCAGCGATCGACCGCATGGGAGATCCTTCGAAGCTTCAGCCCGGCTCCATGATCAGCGTCGAGCTCATGATGGGCGATTTCGGTGTTGGGGCGGACGGCACCATCACCGCGATCGACGGCAATAAAGTCTACGCGTTCGGCCACCGCTTCCTCTCCATTGGCGCAACCGATCTGCCGTTCACGCGATCTGAAGTCATGACGCTGCTGGCCAACGTCAATACTTCCTTCAAAATTTCCGCCGCGCGCGAACTGATGGGCGTGATCTCGCAGGACCGCGACGTCGCTATCACAGGTACCCTGAATTCCCGCGCCAGCATGACGCCGCTCGATATCACTGTCACGCTGGAAGGAAAGCCGGCCGGCGAATATCACATGCGAATCGTGAACGACCGCCTGCTCTCGCCTTATCTCCTGCAGATGGCCGTCTTCTCCGCGCTCGATTCCACCGCGCGCGCCACCGGGCTGCTCAGCGTTTCCATGCACGGTTCCATCGAATTTCAGAACCGCCCCGATGTCGCGCAGATCCGCAACATCTACGCCACCGATGGAGGAGCCACCACCAGCGCCGCCCTGAACGCCGCCACTACGCTTTCCTATGTGATGCAGGGCGGCTTCAATAATCTCAAGCTCAAGCGCATCGCTGTAACGCTGGATGCCTCGGCGCGCAAACAGGCCCTCACAATCGGGCAGGTATATACGTCGAAGCGGGAAGTGAAACCCGGCGACAAAATTAACGTGACCGCTCTTCTCGATGGCGAAGACGGTATCGAAATCGCCCGCACCGCAACTTACACCGTCCCGCCCGGTGCAGCGCCGGGCACGCTCTATTTCACCGTTTGTGACGGCGGGCAGGAATCGCTCGCCGACATGCGCCAGACGATTGCCGACACCCCGACGGACGCCACCCAACTCATTTCCATCGTCAATCAGATTCGCCCCACCGACAAAGCCTATGTCCGCGTGTGGCGCGCCGAGCCCTCCTTCGCTGTGCAGGGCGCGGAGATGGCCAGTCCGCCGCCTTCGCTCGCGCTCGTTCTTGGAGGCATCCCTTCCATCGCCCAGAGCAAAAATGCGAAGATGACCGAACTGGTGATGGATGCGGCGGGCAACATGGTCTCCGGATCGAAGACAGTTCAGGTCGAGGTTAAAGAATGAATCGCGCAACGCGCGTGGCTCTCGCCGCGGCTTTTGCGGCCGCGGTGGCCGCTGCATCCACGTCTTCTTTCTGGGAGATGTCGAGCTTCACGGATTTCATCGCGGGCAAGATGGAAGGCGTCGCTCTCTCGCGCGACGGCCGCATTTCGGCGGCCCCGCATCTCGACACCGTTTTCGATTCCGGACAGCCGGTGATCTGGAGCGTCGTCACTGCTCCCGGAGGCGTGCTCTATGCCGCGACCGGCCATCACGGCCGCATCTATCGAATCGATGCCGCGGGCAAATCGTCGCTCCTCTGGACCTCCGACAAGCCGGAGGTCTTCGCGCTCGCCGTGAATCCGCAGGGCGATCTCTACGCTGCCACATCGCCGAACGGCAAGATCTACAAAATCCATCCGACTTCCGGCGAGGCGCAGATTTCGGAATATTTCGATCCGAAAGCGCGCTACATCTGGTCGCTCGCCTGCGCGCCTGATGGCACGCTCTACGCGGGCAGCGGCGATACCGGCGTCGTTTACCGCATTACCGGCGCCGGACAAGGCGAGCCGTATTACCAGACCGGACAGGGGAACGTCACCGGCCTGATGCTCGATTCGAGCGGGCGACTGCTTGCGGGCACCGAGCCCAACGGAATCCTCTACCGCATCACCGCGAAGGACAAGGCATTCGCGCTCTACGATTCCACGCTTCCGGAAGTGCGCGCACTCGCCACTGGCTCGGATGGCTCCGTTTACGTCGCCGGCCTGGGCGGCGCGCTGGCGAAGAAAATCGAGGCAGCGCAACAGAATCAGGGATTGCAGCAGGACGCGGTCCCCACCATCTCGACCACCATCACGGTGACCGCGCAGGGCGGACAACAGGAAATCAAGCCGACGCCGCAGGAAGCGAAGCCCGTGCAGCCCGCGGCTTCCACGACGCCCACGCCCGCCGCCACAACCGAAGCCGTTGGCGTCGAGAAAAGCGCCATCTATCGCATCCATCCCGATAACACCGTCGATACGCTCTGGAGTTCCAAAGAAGAAAACGTTTACGACATCCTCCCGCAGACCAACGGCGATCTCTATTTTTCGACCGACGAGGACGCGCGCATTT
>CAZPZE010000374.1:0-13314 GCA_964590625.1 uncultured Solibacteraceae bacterium | reverse complement strand
ATCATCCTCCATGTGCAGCGCTCGCGCAACATTGTGGCGCGTAAAGGTTTGCATATTTCGACGTATGGAGTTCCGGAAAAGCTACGGGAAAAACACCGGATCAGAATAACACGTGTTGAATCAGTGTCATGTTTGGTTTCGCACCGGGGGAGGGCGAGCGGTTACCCGGTGACAGTCGTCCGCAACAACCCAGCAAGTTCAGCGAGCCCGATTGCTCGAGTCTTCTCATCGAGGGGGTAAGACGCGGCTCCGGGATAGACGACGAACTGCTTCTCGGGATTGAGAGCAGCGCAGGCGGCGTGAAAACCTTTCTCGACTTTCGGGGTCGAACTGAGCTTGATCTCAATGGCCCACAGGCGGCGCCCTGGGAGGGAGAGAAGAAGATCAACCTCAACCCCGTGCGATGTTCGGTAGTAGCTGGGTTCGGTCCACTCGGGCGCGGTTGCGATCAGCGTCTCGGTGACAAAGCTCTCCCACGTTTGTCCTGCTACGGGGTGGCTGAGCAGCTCCTCCTTGTCGCGGATTCCGAGCAGAGCATGAGCGATGCCGGTATCGCGAACGTAGACCTTCGGCGCCTTCACCAGTCGTTTGCCCGCATTATTGCGCCAGGGCTGCAGCTTTCGGACGAGCAGAAGATCCACCAGCAGATCAACATAGCCCGCGACGGACTTGCCGTCAACACCGAGACTCCGCGCGAGATCGGCAGCGTTCCAGATCCGCGCCTGGTTGTGCGCGAGCATTGTCCAGAAACGGCGGAGTGTTTCGGCAGCCACACGGGAACCGAATTGGGGGATATCGCGCTCAAGATAGGTTTGGATAAAGTCCCGACGCCACTCGAAGGATCGGACATCACTCTCCGCGAGGAAGCTGCAGGGAAAGCCGCCGCGGACCCAGAGCGGATCCAGCGACGAGGGCCCGGTCTCTGCAATATCGAACGGGCCGAGTTCCACAAATGCGATACGCCCTGCAAGACTTTCGCTCGTCTGACGAAGCAGGTCCATGGCAGCGGAGCCAAGGAGGAGAAATCGGCCGTTGGGCTTTCCCTGTCCCTGGCGGCCGCGATCAATGACTCCGCGGAGGATCTGGAAGATCTCCGGTAAACGCTGGATCTCATCGATAATGACCAGTTCGCCGGCGTGATCTTCGAAATATTGTGTCGGACGCTCGAGTTTGTTGCGATCGCCGGGCTCCTCCATATCGAGGTACACGGAAGGCCGGTGCGCGGCCACTTCTTTAGCCAGAGTGGTCTTACCGACCTGGCGAGGGCCCAAAAGGACAACCGCAGGGGACGCCTGAAGGAGGTATTCGATCCTCGAAATAAGTCGGCGGGAAATCATTGTGTAAATCTGGAGCCTGCCTCCATAATTGCACAATCCTGAACTTGCCAGTTCTGTTTCAATGGGTTGCGTTCGTGCAGAAAATCAGATCCGGCAGCGTTCGCGGTATTTGCGAAGTAATTCGTAGAGGACGACGCCGCCCGCGGTGGCCACATTGAGGGAGTGTTTGCGGCCGAGCATGGGGATGCGGACGTGGGTGTCGGCTTCGGCGGCGAGTTCGGGGGTGAGGCCGTCGGTTTCGTGGCCGAAGAGGATGCAGACGGGGAAGTGGGGCTGCCAGTCGAAGAGGTCGACGGCGTGGACGCTGGTTTCGATGGCGGCGATTTCGTAGTGGCGGGCGCGGAGGTCCTGCACCTGGAGGCGGGCGTTCGGGACGTGCTGCCAGGGGACGGTTTCTTCGGCTCCGAGGGCCGTCTTGGTGATCATCTTCTGGGGCGGATATCCCGTAATTCCGGCAAGATAGAGGCGTTCGAGGCCGACGGCGTCGGCGGTGCGGAAGAAGGCGCCAACATTATAAAGGCTGCGGACGTTCTCGAGCAGGACGGCGGCCGGCAGCGGGCCGATGCCGGTCCAGCGGGAGGACGCATCGGTGGCCCGGAAGGGAATTCTTTCGTCACCCAATCGTAAAGTTTTCTCCCATTTTGGCTTGCGCCGCTTAAAATAAGAGCTTACGCAATGCTGTCAATCGTCGTCCCCATCCATAACGAAGAACCTTCGATTCTGCCGCTGTATGACCGCCTGACGGCGGTGATGGCGCAGGTCGGGCGGCCCTACGAGATTCTGTTCATCGACGATGCGTCGACGGACCGCAGTTATGAGCTGCTGTCGAATCTGGTCCAGACCGATCCGCGGCTGAAGGTGGTGCGGCTGCGCCGCAACTTCGGCCAGACGGCGGCGCTCTCCGCCGGTTTCCATCAGGCGCGCGGCGAAGTGATTCTGGCGATGGACGGCGACCTGCAGCATGCGCCGGAAGATATTCCCGCGCTGCTCGCGCCGATCGACGAAGGGTACGACATCGCGAGCGGCTGGCGGCATGAGCGCGCCGATAACGCGTTCACGCGGCGGCTGCCTTCGAAGATCGCCAACTGGCTGATGGCGAGAGCGTCCGGCATGGACCTGCGCGATTTCGGGACGACGTTCAAGGCGTACCGGCGCGAAGTGCTGGAAGACGTGAATCTGTACGGCGAACTGCACCGGTTTATTCCGGCGCTTGCGAGCTTTTATGGCGCGCGGGTGGTGGAGGTGCCGATTCAGAATCCGCCGCGCGGTGGCGGCGCGTCGCACTACGGCCTGAGCCGTACGTTCCGGGTGATGTTCGACATCCTGACGATCCGGTTCCTGCTGAAGTATGCAACGCGGCCGATGCACTTCTTCGGTGCGATTGGGCTGGCCGGCCTGGTGACGGGTTCCGGGATGCTTGGATTCTGTCTGGTGGAGAAGATCTTCACGCATATCGACATCGTGCAGGAACACGGGCCGCTGATGCTGGCGGGGGCGCTGCTGCTCCTCGTCGGGCTGATGATGTTTTCGACCGGGCTGATTGGTGAGCTCGTGATGCGGACGTATTTCGAATCGCAGGACCGGCGGATCTATGCTGTGCGGGATATTCTGACGCACCCGGAAAATATGACGGCGCCGCGGGGGTAGATTGCGGCGCGGGATTCCGGACGGTTGCGCGGGGCAGAAGCCCCGCGGCCGGCCCGGAAGGCCTGCCCCACTTAGTCGCCGAATTCGGCGGCGCGCTGCCAGCGATCTTCAAATAAGTGCCGCATGGCTTCGGCGAAACCGGCGTGGTCGAAGACGATGGACGTCCACGCGGGGATGCTCACGACGGGATCGAGCAGAGCGACCAGTCCCTCACGGCCATCAAAAAGCGCGAGCTTCATGGGAAGCGACGGCGCCTGGCGGATTTCGACGCCCGCCTGCGCGTATTCGGCGAGACGCTGGCGGTGGGAATCATGGAGCGTTCCGGTTTCGATCAGCAGGCGGCAGGAGACGCCCTGTGCTCTCGCTTTGCGGACGAGCTTCTCTTCGAGCGGATCGACGGCGTAAGGAGGGCGAGAGAATTCGAGATATTCGGTGCGGACTTCGTTGAGCATTCGCCGGTATTCGGCGGCGGTTTGCGAGGGTTCGGCGACGATGCGGAGAAAGTCGAGCGTGCCGCGTCCGCCTTTGCCCTGAGAGTAGAGACCGTTGAGGTCTTCCATCAGGTTACTCGCGGCGCGCGATTTTCCGGCCAGGTCATGCTCGATCAGCTGGCGCTTGCGCGCGAGCCAGGATGGGATAGCGAGGTTCGGCTCGACCGCGGAGAAGAGCTTGGTGCGGTCCTGAACCACGCGGGCGAATCCACGCTCTACCAGGCTGTCCAGTACCTCATAGATCTTCTGGCGCGGCACTCTCGCGCGAGGGGCGAGTTCCAGCGCTTTGAAGCGTGAATGTCCGAGCAGAACGAGGTAGGTGCGGGCTTCGTAGGCGTTCAGGCCAAGCTGCTGCAAACCCATCCAGAACTGCTGGTAATCAACCTCACCTTGCGTCTTCATCCAACCCTTACTCTATCTGATTTGGGACCTTCTTATTCCGTCATGGTACTACTGGAACCATGGTACTGATAATCCATGGTTCAACTTGACTGGTTGGTACTATAAACCTAGACTAAGGGTTCGGGAGCACACAACGAAGTGGCAAGAGTCGTCAGTACCACATCCGCACCGGTCGCCAATGGGATTGTAAGTGGCAGCGTACCGGCTATCCGGGTCCTTATCGCGGACGATAAGAGCCTGTTCCGCGACGGTCTGTCGAACCTGGTCGCGGCCCAGAAAGATCTATTCGTAGCCGGCACGATTGACAGCGCCGCGAATGCGAATGAGCAGATTCGTCAGATTCGTCCTGACATAGTACTGCTGGGTTGGTCGGCGGCGTCGCCGGTAAGCCAGCGGATTTTCGCGGCGATTCAGGAAGGCAAGCTGCCGACGCGGGTCATCATCATGATTTCGGACGAAGGGAAAGAAGACTTCGTCGAGGCGATCCGGATGGGCTGCAGCGGCATTCTGCCGAAGAGCACGTCGACGGAGCTGCTGCTGAAGAGTGTGCGGAAGGTGCACGCGGGCGAGATCTGGCTGGACCGGATGTCGACCGCGGATGTGATTCGGCGGCTGGCGAAGAAGGGTTCGTCGAATGTGGCGGCGCGGCAGGGGATTCGCGAGCACGGCGCGACGTTGAGCGCGCGCGAGCGTGAGATTGTCGGGCTGATTGCGCAGGGTTTCAAGAACAAGGACATGGCGGAGCGGCTGTTCATCAGCGAGCAGACGGTCAAGAATCACCTGCATAATATTTTCGATAAGCTTGGGGTTTCGGACCGGCTGGAGCTGGCGCTCTACGCGATTCACCACAAGCTGCACGACGGGGCGTAGATCAGAGACGCCGGCCGGGGGGCTGGCGTGCGGCTCGGGGGCGCCGCCGTCCGGGATGCTTATTCGCGGGGGGCGATTCCCAGGGCTTTCATTTTCCGGTAGAGATTGCTGCGTTCGAGGTCGAGCAGTTCGGCCGCGCGGCTGACGTTTCCACCGGCTTCTTCCAGCATCCGCAGAATGTAATCGCGCTCGGCGGCTTCACGCACGTCGTGGAGGCTGCCGTAACGGCCTGGCGTGCGCTCCGTGGCGTTGCGGCGGGGCGTCTGGGCCGTCTGGAGCGGGACGTGGCGGGCATCCACCTTGCCCTGCGGGTGGAGGATGACGATGCGCTCGATGAGATTGCGGAGTTCGCGTACGTTCCCGGGCCAGTGGTATTCACAGAGCAGCTCCAGGGCGGCGGGGGTCAGTTCTTTCGGCTTGCGCCCGTAAGCGCGGGTGAACTCCTCCAGAAAAAACGCGGCGAGGGCCGGGATGTCTTCCTTCCGCTCGCGAAGGGGCGGCACATGAAACGGGATGACGTTGAGACGGTAGAAAAGCGCCTCGCGGAAATTGCCGGCATCGATCTCGTGTTCCAGATTCTTGTTGGTGGCGGCGACGACGCGGACATCGACCTGCACGGATTCCTGAGCGCCCACCGGTTCGAAGCGATGGTCTTCGAGGACGCGGAGCACTTTCGCCTGCGTGCGGAGGCTCATGTCGCCGACTTCGTCGAGGAATAAGGTGCCGCCGTCGGCCTTCTGGAACTTACCGATTTTGCGCTCGTGCGCGGCGGTGAAGCTGCCTTTCATGTGACCGAAGAGCTCGCTTTCGATGAGGTCTTCGGGGATGGCGGCGCAGTTGACGTCGACGAACGGCTTTGAGGCGCGCGGGCTCATGGCATGAAGGGCGTGGGCGACGAGTTCCTTGCCGGTGCCGCTCTCGCCGTAGATGAGAACACGGCCGTTGGTACTCGCCATGAGGGCCAGTTGCTGGCGCAGCGCCTTCATGGGGACGCTGTCGCCGACGATATGAGGCTGGCCGGCCGCGGTTTCGCGGAACTGCTCGTTTTCGAGGCGGAGGCGGCGGTGTTCGATCGCGTTCTTGACGACGAGGAGAACGCGATCGATAGAAAGCGGTTTTTCCAGAAAGTCGAAGGCGCCGAGTTTGGTGGCGCGCACGGCGGTGTCGATGGTGCCGTGGCCGGAGATCATGACGACGACGGCGCGATCGGCGGCCGGCATTTTCTGGATGCGTTCGAGGATTTCGAGGCCATCGGCGCCGGGCAGCCAGATATCGAGCAGGATGACTTCGAAGAGTTTGTCGGCGAGGGCGTCCAGACATTGCTCGCCGCTGTTGACGGATTCGACTTCGAAGCCCTCATCCTCGAGGACGGCGCCAAGCGACTGACGGATGCCGGGCTCATCATCGACGATGAGAATGCGAGACGCCTTCATTACTCCCAGTTTAAGGCGGGGCGTCAGGCTTCGGCGGCGACGGCGGGAGTTTCCGCCGTTTCGTCGGCGGCGGGAACCGCGGGCATCTCAATGGTGAAGCGCGCGCCGGAGGGCTTGTTGTCTTCCACACGAACGCTGGCGCCGTGCTCGGTGAGGATGTGGCTGACGATGGCGAGGCCGAGACCGGTGCCGCGGACTTTGGTGGAGAAATAGGGGACGAAGAGCTTTTCCTTCTCGTCGGCGGTGACGCCGCAGCCGCTATCCGCGACGACGATTTCGACGGTATCGGCAAGGCCCGGCTGCGTCTGCACAACGAGCTCTTTCACGGGCGCATCCTGCATGGCTTCGGCAGCGTTATCGATCAGGTTCACGATGACGCGCTTGAGCTGTTCGGGATCGGCCATGACAGCGGGGAGGCCGGGGGCGAGGTCGACGGTAAGGTCGATGCCTTCGAGACGCCCGTCGAAAACGCCGACACCGGCGGAGATCACTTCGTTGAGATCGCAAAGCTTCAGCTGCGCGGCGGGCAGGCGGGAGAACTGGGAAAACTCGTCGACCAGGCGCTTCACGGAGGCGATTTCGTCGAGGATTGTGCCGGCGCATTCGCGGAGCACGCGGTCCACGGATTCGGGAAGCGGGGTGCGGTTCGCCTGACGGACGATGCGCTCGGCGGAGAGCGTGATTGGCGTCAGTGGATTGCGGATTTCGTGGGCGACGCGGCGGGCGACTTCGCTCCAGGCGGCGACTTTCTGGGCGCGCAGGAGGTCGCTTGTGTCTTCAATGACGATGACGAAGCCGGCGTTGCGGCCGCCGGCATTTCTTCCCCCTTCGATAGCCGCGACGGTGATGGCGAGATGCAGAGTGCGGGCGGGCGTGTCGACTTCGAACTGCCGGGACGCGACTCCGGTGCGGCGGGCCCGGTTCATCAGGTAGCGAATTTCGGTGGCATCCTCGGCGGGGAAGAGATCATCGAGCCGCGAGATACGCTCGCGGGCGACGGGAAGCATCTGGGTGAGGGCTTTGTTGACGCGCAGGACAATGCCGCTGGAATCAACGGAGATGACGCCGGTGGGAATGCTCTCGAGGATGGCTTCGGTGAAGCGGCGGCGGGCTTCGAGTTCAGAACGGTTGGCTTCGAGATCTGCCGTCATGCGGTTGAAACCGTTCATGAGTACGGACAATTCGTCGATGCCGGTCGGGCTGACGCGGTGAGAGAGATCGCCGCGGCTGACTTCGCCGACGGCCCGCACCAGTTCGGCGATTGGGGTGCTGATCTGGCGGGCGAGATATTGCGCGAGCCAGGTTGCGACGAAGAGAATGAACAGCGCGACAAGCGCGAGCACCATCAGAAGGTTGTCCCGAACGTTGTGCTGCTCGCGGCTGAGCACGCTGTAGCGATAGATGTAGTCGTTGATGTTGTTCTGGCCGTCGATGAAATCGTTCGGCACGACGACCGCGACCAGAACGGAACCAACTTCCGTGGAATCGCGCTGAACTTTCGCCATAGCCGTGCCCGTGGTGCTGCCAGGCATCTGTCCGAAACTGGCGAGCGGCGTCATGGAGCTGACGGGGAGGATGCGGACGGCCAGAAGCCCGTTGTCGCGGCAGAGCGCGGCCAGCCATTGCGACGGCGAAGATGGACCGGGGAATGGCGTGCCGTTCAGCAGCGCCTGCGTCTGAGGCGATTGCGCGATCAGCTGCGCTTCGGCGAGCGCACGCCCGCTCATTTCGGTGCCGAGCGCGTCGCCGATCTTGACGAAGTCCTCTTTGATGTGGGTGGAGGGTGAGGTAAACCAGGCGGTCAGGGTCTTGTTCAGGACGTAGTCGTTGAACAGGAACATGCAGAAGACCGGGAGAACACTGAGGCCGAGGGCTCCGGCGACGAGGAGGGTACGGATCTGGGAACCGGGACCGCCGGTCTGGCGGGCGATCCAGAGCTTGATCATGAGCCGGACGAACATGAAGCCCAGGCCCATCATCAGAATGAAGATCAGGATGGAGAGACCGAAGAAGACGAAGGTCTGGGAAGGGTCTTCCGGGCGCGGATAGGAGCCTTTGTTGAAGGAGCCGAGCCAGATGACCACCGATGCCGACGCGACCAGCAGGATGGCGCCCAGTCCGATGGAGATACGCTTCAGCATGGGATGACTTCAGTTTATGCGAAAAGCGGGCGGGAAATGGAACGGCGCGGAACTTCGAGCGAAGTCCCGCGCCGTCTGGTTGGTTCGTTACCGGTTTGCGGTTAGAACGTGAGTTTGCCGGTGAGCTGGATCACACGGACGGAACCATCGAAGCCGAGGCCGTTACCGTATGCGCTGTTGGGCTGCGCGACTGTCGAGGTGATCATGCCGAAGGTGGCGTCGCCCATGCCGTTGTCAGGATTGGCGAAGTTCGGGTGGTTGAAGAAATTGTACGCCGTCATACCAACGCCGAAGGTCGCTTTTTCCTTAATCCGGAAGTTACGGAACAGGTTCAGGTCGAGATCGAAGAAGCCGGGTCCGCGGAACATGTTGCGGCTCTGGAAGGAGAAGCCCGGATAGCTTGCCAGAGTCGCTCCATCGACGAATCCGGTTGTGAGCAGGCAGGGCGTATCGACGGCGGCTGCTCCGCATCCACCACCAGCCAGAACGTGTCCGCCCGTCGGAATGGCGAGAAGAGACGAGGGGCCGTTACCGATCGCCGTGTTGTTATCGACGACCGAGAACGGGAGACCTGTGTGCCAGGTAATCTTCGTTCCGAGCTGCCAGTCGCTGGCGAGCGAATTGACAAAGGCATTCTTCATTTTGAAGCGCGGCGCATAGACGAAGTCCGCCGAGATCACGTGACGGATATCGTAATCGGCATCGCCATAGTTGGTGATCAGCGACCCGGGAAGGACCTGATCGAGCAGAGAATCCGCCGCGCTGAAATTTTCGAGCCCGCCATTGGAAACGTGATCGAGAGCATGCGACCAGGTGTAGTTGAAGTGTCCGGTAAGACCTTTCGTGAATTGCTGGCGAACGGTGACCTGGAGACCGTTGTAGTTCGCGGTGGTGCCGGTCTGGACCTCCGTCACGGTGCCATAGTTCGGATCCGGCGGGTTTGCAGGGAGGGTTCCCGGATAAATGCCATAGAGATCATAAGCATTGCCCCAGCGATTCTCATAGATCAGATGGTCGCTGCGGTTGCCGACGTAGTTGGCGATGAGGGCCGTCGAAGGACCGAGCTGACGCTGCACCTGGAAATTCCACTGCAGAACGCGAGGCGAATGGATTGTACCCGCGAGGCTCGTTATGGAGGGGGCGGTGAAAATGGAACCCAGCGCCGCTAACTCGGAAGAAATCTGCGAGTAGGTCTTGTTGATGCTGAACGCATTGGCGGAGGCCTGGAAGACCGCCTGGCCGCCGGCGGGCCCGAGGTCAAAGGGTGCGATACCGCCTGCGGGGCGCACGCGCAGACCAACGGAAACCGGGGGATTTCCTAACAGATCGTTGGCAAGGCTGGAGGCCGCATTGTCATAGAAAAGTCCCAGGCCGCCGCTCACTACCGTCTTTGAGTCTTTCGCGGGCGACCAGCGGAAGCCGAAGCTGGGGAGGAAATTGAGCGCATCCACGCCCGGATACGCCTGGTGCAGGCCCGTGTTGAGGTCGGCGCTGTACGGTACGGAGCCGGGATCCGCGTTCGTGACGCTCGCGAGGGTATTGAACGGCCCGGTGAAGTTCGCGAAGCAGTTGATCTGGCAAACGGGGTTCGAATTGTGTTCGACGCGGAAGCCGAGGGTCAGAGTCAGATTGGGCGCGACACGCCAGTCATCGTGGGCATAAACGCCGATGCCCCAGAGCGCGATCGGAACATCGCTCGCGATGTTTTTCGAACGACGATACTGGAAGGCCAGACCGTCGGCGAACTTCTGGAGTCCGTCATTCGTGAATCCGAAATAAATCTGCGGGTTCTGATAGAAGAACGTGTGATCACTGACGTCATAGCGGCGGAAGTTTTCACCGAATTTGAATGTATGGCGCCCCTTGACCATAGTGAAGTCATCGATGAACTGATACTGCGTGATGTTACGGCCCTGCGGGAAGATGCCCTGTGAGTTAAAGCCGGTGGTTCCGACCAGCGGAGCACCATAAGGCACGGTACCGCTTGTGAAAACACCCCAGGGGAACGTGCTGTTCACCTTTTGAGGATCCTGCGCGAACTGGGCCACATAATGACTGAGGGCAGCCGTAAACTGATTCGCGACATTCGGCGAGAAGATATGGGTATCGCTCGCCTGGTTATCCCACTGAGGCTGCTTTGACAGCGCATCGAAATTCGGGTTCACCGCATCGATGACCGAGGGCTGCGTACCGCGATCGGCCTTATAGCGATAGAAGAAATTGTTGTTATTCGAGATCTTGTGATCAATGCGGAATGCGAGAACTGATTCCGAAGCCAGCGCGGATGGATTGGCCTCAAACTGCGCGGAGCATGCCTGAGTCGTGGGGTCGAAGCCGGGAAGCACGATGGTGTTGCAGGCTTTTGTGTTGGGCAGGTTATGGGCGCTCGATGAACCAGGGGCATTCGTCAGAATGCCGAGCATCGCTTTATAGGCCGACGCTTCACCCGGCTGCAGCTTCGTGACATTCGCGAGAATCGCGTTTGCAAAAGCCTGCGTGGGGATCACGACATTGGAAGAACTCGGTATCACGAAGCGGAGACCTTCGTCATCGACGAAGAAGAACGTACGGTTTTTGATGATGCGTCCGCCGAGCGAAGCGGCCCACTGATTGGCGTTCGAGAAGGGCTTCGGATTGCCGTAGTAGTTATTGAAGAAGGAATTCGAGTTCATGGCGCGGCCATTCCACCAGTAGACGGCATTGCCATGGAAGGCATTGCTGCCGGACTTAGTGGTCATGATGACCTGCGCGCCGGAGAGCTGCCCGTATTCGCCGCCGTAGGGACTGGCAAGAACAGTGGCGTCCTGAATCTCATTCGCTCCGAGCGTCAGATCGCTCGCACCGGAGTTATTGATGTTGAAGTACGGATCCATGTTGTTCTCGCCGTTGACCGTGAACAGATTCGAGGTAGCGGGGAGACCATTCATGGAGAAGTTGCCGCCGATGCCGCCACCCTGCGTGTTCATCACGACGCCCGCAGCGGTCAGTGCGATGTTCGTGATATCGCCGCCGGGGCTGGGGAGAACTTCGACTTCAAGAGGCGTGAAGGATGTTGAGCCGTTGGGCGCGGTGTTCAGTACTTCCTGAGCAGCAGTCACGTCAATGCTGGTGGTCGCCGCCGCCGCGACTTCGAGTCTGAAATCCGCAGTGAGAACCTGTCCCACCAGTACCGTGAGACCGGTCTTCTGCGCGCTCTTGAAGTTCTCTTTTTTGGCCGTCACCGAATAGTGGCCGGGCTTCAGAGTGCTGAAACGATAGAAGCCATTGGAGTCCGTCGCGGTGCTCTGGGTCGCGCCGGTGTCCGTATTCAATAAATCCACGGCGGCGCCGGAGATCACAGCCGAGCTGGGATCGGTGACAACACCAACGATGTCGCCGGAAAGCAGGGATTGTGCCCGAACGGGCGTCAAAAACACAAAGACACCGAGAAGGGCAGCCAACAACGAAAGAGTTCGAAGGCTTCTCACTTTAGCTCCTTATGTCCAGTTCCATTTACACACTCTTGCCACATGGATCTTGACATCTAACTTTTGCCTTACAGTAACACGCACCACCAAAAGGTGACAATACTATCCGTGGTCGATTCAGACCTATCACCCGGCGAGCCCCTGCATACCGAAGCCCATAGTCACTGACTTAGTAACTACCTGTTTTTCAAGCCGTTAGACAAACGGAGATGCACCCTCTACTGACATGAATACCGGATTTCATAGAACAAAGGGGCATTTTTAACGTAGCTTTCATTTCTACGTATATTTCGTGGCAATTGTTTTGTGGTGAAACCCTCAATTCCTGGGGTAAAACCGGGTATTAGGTGCGCGTTTTCGCGATGGAGCCCCCCGCGGAGAGCACGAGACCATCGCCAAATGGGGGACCGATGATCTGCAGTCCGACGGGCAAACCGCTGGCGGGGAGCGGTATCGAAAGGGCGGGGACGCCGAGAACATTAATCGATCGGACGAGGCGGGTGGTGGCGAGGCGGACGTCTTCCTCTGCATTTTGGCCCCAGTTTACGGTGGTTTGGCCAATTTTCGGAGCGACGATTGGCGCGGTGGGGGTGAGGAGGAGATCGACCTGCGTCCATACGCCGGCCCAATCGCGGAGCCAGCGGCGGCGGAGGCGCTGGGCGTTCACGTAATCGGTGGCGGAGAGCAGGCGGCCCTGATCGATTAAGGCTATGACGTCGGCGCCGAATTCATCGCGGCGATGGGCGTAGGGTTCCATGAGGGCGGAGACTTCGCCCATGAGGATGACGCGGCCGATGGCGTTGAGGGCTTCGGGATCGGGGACGCGGATGGGCGTGATTTCGGCGCCGGCCGATCTGGCGTGGTCGAGAGCGGCATGGAAGGCCTCGGAGACTTCGGGCGAGAGGCGTTCGGTGAAGAAGTTTTCCGGCACGCCGGCGCGCAGGCCGCGGAGGGAGAATCCGTCTCGCCAGAAATCTCCGGCGGGGGCGGCGAGGGAGCTGTCGTCGCGGGAATCGTAGCCGGCGATGGCATCCATAACGAGGGCAGCGTCGCGCGGGGTGGCGGCGAGGGGGCCCATGTGGTCGAGGCTGTTCCCGAGAGCCATGCAGCCGTAGCGGCTGACGATCCCGTAGGTCGGTTTATGGCCGGCGCAGCCGCAGTAGGCGGCGGGGATGCGGATGGATCCGCCGGTATCGGAGCCGAGGGCGAAGGCGACCATTCCGGCGGCAACGGCCGCGCCCGAGCCGCCGCTCGATCCGCCGGGAATGCGGGCGGGATCGTGCGGATTGCGGACCGCACCGAAGTGCGGGTTGTTGCTGGTGATTCCGTAGGCGAGTTCGTGGAGGCCGGTTTTGCCCATCAGGACCGCGCCCGCGGCCTGGAGCTTTTCGTAGACGGCGCAATCGGCGGCGGGGATGCGATTGGCGAAGATTTTCGCGCCGCCGGTGGTGCGGATGCCGGCGGTATCGAAAAGATCTTTCAGTGCGTAGGGGATACCCTGGAGCGGCCCTCGATCGATGCCTTTG
>CAZPZE010000373.1:0-5767 GCA_964590625.1 uncultured Solibacteraceae bacterium | reverse complement strand
GATCGATCCGGAGGGGCAGTTCGAGCATGACGCGATGAATGACAAGCTGCCGACGGTTTCCTGGATTATTCCGACGAGCTATCAATCCGAGCATCCGGACTATATGCCCGCGGATGGCGCCGCGTTTGTGGCGAGCAAGATTGACGCGATCGCGGCGAATCCGGAAGTGTGGGCGAAGACGGTGTTCATTCTGAATTACGACGAGAATGATGGGCTGTTCGATCACGTTGTACCGCCGACGCCGTCCGCCGGGACTCCGCACGAATTTGTGGATGGACTGCTGATCGGCGGCGGATTCCGCGTGCCGTGCATCATCGTTTCGCCGTGGACAGCGGGCGGATGGGTTTGCAGCCAGCCGTTCGATCACACGTCCGTACTGCAGTTTCTCGAAGGCCTGACCGGAGTTCGCGAGGAGAACATCACGGACTGGCGACGGAAAACGTTCGGCGATCTGACCGCGGCGTTCCGGTTTGGCGGAGAACTGGCGAAGCCGCCGGTGCTGGCGGATACGCAGGGTCCGCTGGTGGTGGCGCGTTACGGGGCGAATACGCTGCCGAAGCCGCCGATTCCGGAGGGCGATCAGCAGATGCCGCGCCAGGAGTCGGGAACGCGGAAACGGATTTAAGAAGCGGGAAGCTTCAGGATTCCTGGGCGGTTTTCGCGAGCGGATTGTGAGAGGGTCGCGGGAGCCGGAAGAAGAACGTGGAGCCTTTGCCGGGTTCCGATTCCAGCCAGATGGAGCCGCCGTTCGCTTCCACGATTTTCCTCACGGTTGCAAGGCCGATCCGCTGCCGGGGATCTCGCGTCCATGCAGCCGCTGGAACGCTGGAAGACGTAATTCTGATAACGGGGCCGATACCGATTCCGTTGTCGCGGACGGAGAAGATCCATTCATCGCCGTCAGCGCGCGCGTCGATGCGGATCTCGGGCGCGACACCGCGGTGGTGGTATTTGATGGCGTTGCTGATCAGGTTGACGAAGACCTGCTCGAAGCCCGGCGCAACCTGGATGCGCGGCAGAGCGCCGTTCGTGAGAGTCGCGCCGCTTTCCTGGATGGCGACCGTGAGGTCGGTTCGGGCGACGGCGAGCAACTGCTCATCGCCCATACGCAGCTCATGGACGCGGCCAAACGCACGCAGCGCGGCGTAGGTGATCGGCCTTTTCATCGAGCTCGGCGTAGAGGGCCACGACGCCGCGGTTGGTGTCTTCGAGCTCGCGGTTGAGACGGGCGAGTTCGGTCTGGCGCGTGCGAATCTCTTCGAGCGCGGCGAGCAGTTCGCGGTTCTGGTGTTGCAGCTCTTCGAACGCATTCTGGGGACGCTCCTGGACGAGCGTTGCAACGATCTTCGAAATTTCAGCGGGGCCGCACAGCGGGGCGCGGCGCGGAAGAAGCTTCTTCAGCAGCACGGTTGTGCCGCGGCCGGGAGCGGATTCGATTTCGAACTGATCCATGAGGCGGCGGGCGCCGATAATGCCGAGGCCCATGCCTGTTTTCGAGTGGTAGCGGCCTTCGAGGATGGTATCGAGATCGCGGATGCCGGAGCCGGCATCGGTGATCCGAATCATGAAGAGCTGCGGAGTGGTGCGGCCTTCGAGGAGGAACTCGACGCGCCCGCCCTGGCCGTAATTGAAGGCGTTGCGGGCGATTTCCGATACAGCGGTGGAGATGCGGGTCTGATCCTGGGGATCGAACCCGAGCATGCGTGCGATCTGGCGCGCGATCTGGCGCGCGGTCACGGTGTCGTGCTGGTAGTGGATGGCGACGGAGAGAATGTCGATGCTCATTTCATGTCATGCAACTCTGGCGGCGACGACGGTGGCGTCATCATTGCCGCGGGCGAAATCGCGATAGAGGATTGCGGCGATTAATGCGGGATCGCGGAGGGCGAGTCCCGGGTATGACGCGGGACTGGTGTGGCCGCCGAGACCGTCGGAATGCATCAGAAGCATGCCGCGGTTCGGCCAGGGGTATTCGAATTCGCGAATCTTCGAGGTTTGAAATCCGGCGGTGCCGTGGACGGAGACGAGGTGCTGGGCTTCAGTCACTCCGGAGTAAATGTGTGCCGCAATGTTGCCGATGCCGGCGAAGGTGACACGCTCGCGGTAGCGGTCGACGCGAGCGACGGCGAGGGCTGCGCCGCGGGTGCTGCGGAGTGCGAGGTGCGCGCGTTCGACGATCTCCGCGGGCGAGAGACCGGGGACGGAATGCAGGATGCGGACTGCTTCGGCCGCAGCGCTTCGCCCTGCTCCACAGCAGAAACTTTTCTGCCGGTCGGACTCTGCAGTTCCAGCCATTGGGCGGAAATCTCGGCTTCGCGCTTCTCGAGTAACTCAGATAACTTGCTTTTCGCCACCTGACGAACCTCTTCGTGGAAGTTATGTAGGACTGATGGTACGGGACCGCTTCAGTATACCGGTGGCCTCGAATTTATACAAATGTAATAATTTTCACTCGAACCTGCAATTTTCGCTCTCGCGCGGGCCCTTCGTGGAGAATAGATTCAATATGGACAACAATCAGAAGAAAATTGCCCTGGTGACAGGAGCGGGCAGCGGAATTGGACGGGCGGCCGCGCTGGCGCTGCAGGCGGCGAATTTCACGGTGGTTCTCGCCGGGCGCCGCGCCGATGCGCTGGAGGCGACCGCGGCAAAAGCGACCGCGGGCGGCGGCGAGATGCTCGCGGTGGCTACCGACGTGAGCGATCCGAAATCGGTAAAGGCATTGTTCGAGCGGATCGCGAAAGCGTACGGCCGGCTCGACGTGCTGTTCAATAATGCCGGGATCAACGTGCCGGCAATCCCGATGGACGAGCTTTCGTTCGAGCAATGGAGCTCGGTGGTCGGCATCAATCTCACGGGATCGTTCCTCTGCGCGCAGGAGGCGATGCGGATGATGAAGACGCAGAATCCGAAAGGCGGCCGCATCATCAATAACGGCTCGATCTCGGCCTATACGCCTCGTCCGAATTCCGCGCCATACACATGCACCAAGCACGCAATCAGCGGGCTGACGAAGTGCATCGCGCTCGACGGGCGGCCGTGGGATATTGCCTGCAGCCAGATCGATATCGGGAATGCGGCTACGGAACTGACGGAACGGATGACCGGAGGAGTGCTGCAGGCGGACGGCAGCCTGAAGCCGGAACCGCGGATGGATCTGAAGCATGTGGCGGGGGCGATCGTCTATATCGCGAGCCTGCCGCTCGATGCGAATGTGCTGTTCATGAATGTAATGGCGACGAAGATGCCGTTTGCGGGACGGGGATGACGGTTGAAAATGGGATTAAAATAGGGTCATGAGCGAGCGTGAGGAACCCTATCGCGACCCGGTTGTCGAGCTTTACAAGCGCGATATCGACCGCACTTTGCTGCGGGCGAATTTGAAACTCACGGTTACTGAGCGGTTGAGGCGCGCGATGGACCACGCCAGATTCGCGGATGAAGTGCGACGCGCAGGGCGCGAACTGCGAGCCCGCGGAAGATGACGGAGGTTGAAGCGCTCATTCAGGCGCTGAATCAACATGGAGTGGAATATATCGTGGTTGGCGGCGTGGCGGCACTCGCCCATGGCTCGGTGCGTTTGACGCAGGATCTCGATATCGTGTACAGGCGGTCTCCGCAGAACCTGGATCGGATTGTGGCGGCCCTGCGGGACCTGAAGCCCTATCTCCGCGGCGCTCCGCCGGGACTGCCATTTGTTTGGGACAGGGCAACCCTGGTGCACGGTCTCAACTTCACTCTCGAGACAAATCTGGGCTGGATCGATCTTCTCGGCGAAATCCCTGGCGGCGGACGATATGAAGATCTTGTTTCCGAAAGCGTCGAATTACAAATGTTCTCCGGCGTGAGCAAGTGCCTGAACCTGGAGCAACTGATTCGGGCGAAGCGTGCGGCTGGGCGTCCGAAGGACCTGGAAGCGCTGGCGGAATTAGAGGCTTTACGGGAAGAAACCGGTTCCACATCATGAATCAATGCCCCGGCGGAAGGCCGGGGATACAATATAAGTGCCGCTGATTTTGTGGGGTCCCATCTCATTCATTTTTCGGGACTCCGTGTGTTTGGGCGGACCAACGAAGGTCCGCTGATACTATAAAGAGTTGCCGGGGCCGACGAAGGTCCCGTTTCCGCAAGAGGTTGAATGCAGCCAACTGATACCGGCAACCCCGACTACTACCATAGGGTCGTAGATTGCCAGTGGGCCTGCCCGGCCCATACCAACGTTCCCGAATATATCCGTCTGATTGCGCAGGGTCGCTACGCCGATTCCTACATGCTGAACCGGGAGTCGAATGTGTTCCCGGCGATTCTGGGCCGCACGTGCGACCGTCCCTGCGAGCCGGCATGCCGCCGCGGACGACTCCCCGGCGATAAGCCGATCGCGATCTGCCGTCTGAAACGCGTGGCGGCCGACCTGCGCGGCGATATCCAGGCGATGCTGCCGAAGGCGCCCGAGAAGAAGAACGGCAAGCGCGTCGCTCTCATCGGCTGCGGACCGGCTTCGCTCACGGTGGCGAACGATCTCGCGCCGCTCGGCTATTCGCTCACGATTTTTGAAAAGTACGACAAGCCAGGCGGGCTGATGCGCAGCAACATCCCATCGTTCCGGCTGCCGGAACCGGTGCTGATGGAAGAGATCAACTACATCCTCGATATGGGTGTGGAGGTCCGGTACAACTCGGCCGTGGAAAGCCTGAAGAAACTGCTCGATGAAAATTACGATGCGATCTTCGTGGGCAGCGGAGCGCCGCGCGGGAAGGATCTCGATCTTCCGGGGCGCAAGGACCCCGCCGCCGCCGACCATATTCATATCGGTATCGACTGGCTCGGCTCGGTAGCGTTCCAGCACATCGACAAAATCGGCGAACGCGTTCTGATCATCGGCGTCGGCAACACCGCGATGGATTGCTGCCGCACGTCGCTGCGTCTCGGCGGCAAGAACGTGAAAGTGATGGCGCGCCGTCCGCGCGCGTTCTTCAAGGCGTCGCCGTGGGAACTCGAGGATGCGGAAGAAGAGGGCGTGGAGATCGTTATCAATCATGCGCCGAAGCGGTTCGTGATCGAGAACGGGAAGCTCGTCGGGATGGAATTCGACCGGCTCGAATGGGACGAGAAGGCGGAGAAGTCGAAGGTCATCGAAACCATCACGATTCCGTGTGACGACGTGATTCTGGCGATCGGCCAGGACAACGCGTTCCCGTGGATCGAGCGCGATCTCGGCATCGAGTTCGATAAGTGGGGACTCGCGAAGGTGGATCAGCGGACGTTCATGTCGACGCGGCCGGGCGTTTTCTTCGGCGGCGATTCGGCGTGGGGACCGAAAAACATCATCTGGGCCGTGGAGCACGGTCACCAGGCGGCAATTTCGATCCACAACCACTGCCAGAACATTGCGGTTGGCCAGCGGCCGCCGGACGGCCTGAATCTCATCAGTATGAAGATGGGGATCAGCGAGTGGAGCTATCACAACGATTTCAATCCGTCGCCGCGCCAGAAGATGCAACACGTGGATCTGAAGAAGCGGTTCCAGGAACTCAATATCGAGGTGGAGCTTGGCTTCGATGTGGAGCAGACAGCGCGGGAAGTGCAGCGCTGCCTGAACTGCGACGTGGAGACGGTGTTCACGGCGCCCAAGTGCATCGAATGCGACGCGTGCATCGACATCTGCCCGGTCTCGTGCCTCACGATGCTGAAGGACGCGCCGGAAGAAGAGCTGCGGCATAAGACCACAGCGCCGGCGCTCAATCACGATCAGTCGCTGTTTGCGTCC
>CAZPZE010000372.1:0-10599 GCA_964590625.1 uncultured Solibacteraceae bacterium | reverse complement strand
GGGACGAATACATCGGCTATACCGTGCTCGGCGCCAGGCGGATGGAGAATCTGCTGCGCAACCTGCAAACCTACACCCACGTTTCCACACTGGCGGCGCCGGCGGAGGAAGTGGATGCCGGGGCGATCTTCTCGCGCACGCTGAGGAATCTGGCGGCGGCGATCGAAGCCAACGGCGCGAAGATCGAATGCAGCGCGCTGCCGAAAGTCAGGATCTATGAGTTCCAGCTCGAGCAGATTTTTCTGAACCTGATCGCGAACGCCATTCGATACCGCACGGACGCGCCGCCGGAGATCGCGGTGTCAGCCGAGCGCAGCGGAAGCGACTGGCTGTTCTCGGTGCGGGACAACGGGATTGGCATCAAGCCGAAATTCCATGACCAGATTTTCGGCGTCTTCAAGCGGCTCCATGGGGCGGCCGAGTACTCCGGCACCGGGATGGGGTTGGCCATCTGTCAGAGGGCAGTTGAACGCGCCGGCGGGCGAATCTGGGTGGAATCCACACCCAACCGTGGCTCCACTTTCTACTTCACCGTCCCGGCCGCGGCCCAGACGTAGAAATCTCATAAAGGCATAACGTTTGCATTACCCATGTCGTGCGACTGCTAGCCATGCTCGCCTTGACCGGTATGTCGTTGACCTGTATGGGTCAAACGCGACCGCCGGCGCCGAAAATTCGGATTCCGGCAGCTACCAAATCCACTCAGCCCCGCCCGCGCACCAAGCGGCACCGGCTGATGAAACTGCTGGCGACGGGCTATTCGGTCTCGGGCACCACAGCCAAAGGGACGGAGACGCACAAGGGCATCGTGGCGGCCGATCCGGCCATATTGCCGCTCGGATCGCTGATCCGCGTGACGGGCGCCGGGGCCTATTCCGGAATCTACACCGTAACCGATACGGGGGAAAAGGTTCAGGGCGGCCATATCGATATCTACATGCCCAGCGCGACGGAAGCGATGCGCTTCGGCAGGCGGATGGTTTACGTGCGGATGATCCTGCGCGGTGACAATGAGCGGGACCACAAGGAAATCTCGCTGGCGGAACCGATGCGACCGGCTCAGCAGACGTCGGCGCCTCCCGCACACGGGGATTGATAGCCGAATCAGGCTTCCATTCAGGCTTCCGAAGAGAACGGAAAGACTTCCGCCGCTGCCAGACGGCGGTAATCGTCGATGCGGAGAATGATCGAATCCGTGAGAGAGCCGGCGTTGAAGGCGACGCGGTCATTTTCGAGAACCGAGGGGTCCACAAACAGCGGAAACGAAAGGATCGGCGGACCGAAGGGTGGCACGCAGCCGGGAACCAGTCCGGTGAGTTCGAACAGCTCCTCGGGAGTGGCAAATCGCGTCTTTTTCGCGTGGAAATGCGCCTTAATTGCTCCGGAATCCAGCTTTCGGGCGGCGCTCAGAACGAAAAGCCGGAAATCCGAGTCGACCTTGATGAGAAGCGCCTTGCCGCCGACCCGAATCTCTTCCCCGCGGGCCCGGGCGGACTCCTCGGAAGTTCGGGTGGGTTCGTGATGGACTTCACGGAAATCAACAGCTTCGCGCGTCAGCCAGGCGCGAATGGCATCCAAAATGGACATAGGACTATTGTGGTAATATAAGAGCATAGCCTTACTCCGCGGACGACATCGCGGCAGGCCAGCTCACCAAAGGAACGATCCCTCAAAATATGGCCAGTTATAACCAGGGCGCTCAGGTCGAACATCAAACGTTTGGCCTCGGTACCGTGATCTCGCACACCGAAGAACGCATCGTGATCAAGTTCGACGACCACGGCGAGAAGAAGTTCGTTACTTCGATGGTTCTGACGAATCTGAAGAAGAGCGATCGCCAGCCCCCGGCCGAGAAGCGCGCCCGCGCGCGCAAAGCGAAAGCGGCGCCGGAAGCCGCGGCCGCAGGCACTGAGGGTGAAGCCGCGGCTGAGAAGCCGAAGAAGCGCACCACAAAGGCGAAAGCCTGAGTTTCGCATCCGCCAGTATCAGTAATCCAGAGGACCCCCCGATTTGAACGCCAGACAGCGACGCCTCTTTGAAGAAGCGCAGAAGAAAAATCCCAATCTCAAAATGCCCACGGAGACGAGCGCTCCGGCGGGCGAACTGACGGAAGAGGATCTGGCGCTGCTGAAGCAGGGAGTGGGCGATAAGTCCGGCCGCCCCCATTCCGCGCCGGCTGCCGCCGGCACCGAAGGCGGCGATGAGGGCATGCAGGAGCCCCAGACCGGGGCAATCATGACTTACTTCGGGGAAAAGGGATTCGGCTTCCTCCGTCCGGATTCGGGCGGCAAAGACATCTTCTTCCACGTCTCACGCCTGCAGGATGGCGACGCGACCGAACTGGTGCCCGGCAAGCGCATCGCTTACGAACTCGGCATGGACCGCAATGGAAAGATCGCGGCCAGCAGCATCCGGTTCCTGCCGGATGAACCGCCCCCGGCGGCTCCCGAAGCTTAATCTTTCACAGGTAAATTTCGCGATTGGCGATGGGTGTGTTTGGAGCGCACCACTCGGCCGTTTCCGCCCGCTTTTTTGACCCCCTTTTGTAAAGGGTGGGAGTCAACCGGGCGCCATTAGGGGCCATCCATCGGCGTTCAGCCGACAGGGACCAGCGCACAGACGCCCCTGGGCCAACTCCCTCATTCTTGAGTGTTGGATCAAAAATGATGGGGCCTCCACCTGCTTCGCAGGAACGCTCCAAGTAAGATCGTAGCGCACTTCGCGCGACGCCCGGGCGAACGCCGGTCACTCCACCCGAATCAGCTTCCGGACAGCGCCCGATTCGATGGCAACACCTCGCGCATTCCGCACCTGCTGGAGCGTGAGACTGTTGCCTTCCACGTGGAATCGATAAACCTCTGTGCCGCCCGGCTTCATCACAACCGGAAATTTCGCGGCCACCGGATGGATCGTAATCAGGTCGCTACCGATCTCATAGCTCCCGGTGTTCGCCAGCATCGGCCCGAACATCCCCATCAGTTCGTCGGCTGTGGCCTTGCTGGTATCGGCAATATCCGGACGGCTCGTTGTTGCCGCCATCATGCTGTAGTGCGTGGGCGTGAAGATGTATAAACCAACGAGCCCCGACTGCGCGTCTTCGAGTTTCCACACGCCAACCAGCGACGGCTCGGCGGCGATCGCGGCGCTGACCGCAATCGCAAGAAGAACGGCGGCCGTCGGGACTCGCGGGATCATTTCGGCGTTACGTGGAACAGCGCGCCGGGATTGCTGTCTTCCAGCATCCAGAGCGAGCCATCCGGGCCCTCTTCCACGTCACGGATGCGGTGACCGACATCCCAGCGCTCGGCAGGCTTGGCGCCGCCGTGGCCGTCAAACGTGAAGCGACTGAGCGACTTGGTCGCCATCCCGCTGACGAAACCGCTGCCGTTCCACTGCGGGAAGGTCTTCGTGCCGCGGTAGAACATCAGATTGCCGGGCGCGATCACCGGCACCCAATAGAGCACGGGCTTGGTCAGGTCGGGCCGCGTGTCCGGGCTGGGAATCGGCACTCCGTTGTAATTCATTCCATAGGAAACCAGCGGCCATCCATAATTCTTACCCTTCTGGATCAGATTGAGCTCATCGCCCCCGCGCGGCCCGTGCTCCACTTCCCACAATTCGCCGCTGGGCGAAAATGCGAGACCATACGGCGTGCGGACGCCCTCCGCCCACGTGAGTGAAGGCGTCTCGTTTTTCCCCGGAAACGTGTACGTGCTGACGACCCTCGCGTTCTTCGCGGCCTCGGTATCGGTCGGTGGATCGATCAGCGGAATGCTGGAAGCGCCGGTCTTTCCGTAATTCGGATTATCCGGAGCGGCCTTGCCGTCGAGCGTGAAATGAAGGATCTTGCCCTCCGGCTGGTTCGGATCCTGCGCGGGTGTGAAACGCTGGCGGTCGCCCACCGTGAGGAACAGAGAATTGCCATCCGGCGCGAACGCTATCTGCGCGCCATCCTGTCCGCCTTTGCCGGTGGGCAACTGACGCCAAAGCACCTCGAGATTCTCGAGTTTGGCGGAAGTAGCAGTGAGGTTCAGCTTCGCGCGGGCGAGGGCGAGTCCGCCGCCGTAATCCCCCGGCGCGGCATAGGTGAGATACACCATCTTGTCCGTGGCGTAATGCGGCGAGAGGAAAATGCCATGCATGCCGCTCTGGCCCTGATAATAGACGTCCGGCGTGCCTTCGACCTTGATCTTTTCGCCTTTCTGCGTCACCAGCCAGATCGGACCGACTTTTTCGGTGATCAGCATACGCCCATCCGGCAGGAACGCCAGCCGCCAGGGCAGATTGAACGTGGCCACCGAGGTCATATTGAAGGGCAGGCTCGCTTCCGGCTTCTGTGCGCCGATATTGACCTGGGCCCACAGCCCGGCCGGCGCGAGAGTGAGAAGCAGCGCTGCTTTCGCCAGTTTCATCCTTCGATTTCTCCTTGTTTGATGGGCGTAGAACGGCGCCCGTTGTTGATCCTATCACGATGCGCGGGCGGCAATTGTTTGTAAGAAACACCGCTCCCGCACGGACTATAGTTTCAGAGGCAGCGATTGAATCCCGGCGATCAGGATCGGCTTTACATCGAAGCACAGGCGGAGCACGGAGATTCGATACGCCGCCTGGTGCGCGGCTATGAGCGTGACGCCGACCGGCAGCGCGATCTGCTGCAGGAGATCCATATCGAGCTCTGGCGCAGCCTGAAGCGGTTCGATCAGCGCTGCAGCCTGCGAACGTGGGTGTACCGCGTGGCGCACAACGTCGGTGCGGATCACCTGGCCCGGCGGCGGAAGGCTTCGGAGCGATGGGTCGAGCTGGACGCGCTCTCCGTCGATCCCACAGCGCGTGCAGGCGAGGCGCGGGAGCAGCGCCGCGAAGACCTGGCCGAACTGCAGGCGTTGATCCACAGGCTGGAACCGCTCGATCGTCAGATCGTGCTGCTTTACCTCGAAGGCGAAACCGCGGCGGAAATTGCCGAAGTCACCGGTTTGACGCCGGGCAACATCGCCACCAGAATCCATCGAATCAAGAAGGTGCTGAAGGGAGCGGTTCATGAACATTTGGAAACAGAGTGAAGCGGATCTTCCCGAGCCGCTGCGGGCGGATGAGATTTGCGCGATGGCGCGGCGGCGCGACCAGGAGGCAGTGTGGGGCCGGTGGATTGCGCTGTTTGCGCTGGCCGGGCTCGCGGCGGCATTCCTCCACAACGCCTGGACGCTCCGGCAGACCTGGGTCAGAGTCGGGCAGGGTTGGATGGTCATCGTCATGACCGTGTACCTGTGGAGCGTGATTCGCAGCCGCACCGGACCGCGAGCGTCAGACGAAACCTGCGCGCGTTTTCTGCTCCGCAGTTTCGAGACGAAGCGGAATGGATACCTTGCGGCGCGCACGCTGGTCCTCTGGATCATTCCGGGAATCCTGGCGAGTTGGCTCGGAGGCGGCACGAAGCTGAGAGCGCAGTCCATGGGGCTCGATCCGTCCTCCGCGTACTACCGCTATCTGACGAGCATCTGGCCGATGGTTGCGACGTGCGTGCTCCTGGTGCTGGTGTCGCTGGCGTTCCGCTCGGCGGCGAAGAAGGCGTCCGCTGAGTTGGAAGACCTGGAGCGGCGGATCGCGGCGTGATCCGCTACGATAGGCGCGCTTCCCGGATCCGCGGCACATCCACAATCTCGATCCCTGACACCGGATTCTCGACCGCGCGCACCAGCGCCGCCACCATCTGATCGATCGTGACCAGCCCGAGGCGGCGGGCGCCTTCCCGCATCGACGGAATTCGTTCCGCGAGCCAGTACATCGGGATGAGAATCCGCGGCCAGTGGTGTCCAGGACCGAGCACGTACCACGGCCGCAGGATCGTGGCATTCAGGGCGGCGGCGCGAATGGCTTCCTCGCAGCGCGTCCGCACTGCGATATAAGCGTGCATCGCGGGCGCCGGATGGGCGACGCTGACGTACACAAAATGCCGCACGTTCGCTTCGCGCGCGACGCGAATTGCCTCCATCGCCGAGCGCTCGTCGACATCCACAAATTGCTGCGCCTTCGCCGGGCTCGGATGCGTGACCCCCACCAGTTGTACGAAGGTATGCCCGCGCGACAAATGCGATGCATACGACGCGCCCTCGAGCGCGTTGCCGACCACCGGCGTGCCTCCGGAGGGCAATTTCTTCTCCGATCCGGGCCGCACCACAGCCTCCACCTGATGGCCGCGGGCGCAGAGCGCGCGAATCAACCGCTGCCCGATGTAGCCCGTTCCACCCGTCACGAACACGCGCCGCGAATCCATTTTCGACATACGTTAGCATGTAATACGCGTGGCGGACCTCAATCGGATTGCAGATGTTCTGATTTCAGCAGTGCTTGCCGGCGGACGCGAAGTAATCGCAACGCGCCTGGCCGGGAAAGTCGAAGCGAGCTACAAAGACGAGAAGGAACTGGTCACCACGGCCGACCAGAAATCGGACGCCGCCATCCTCGCGGTCTTCCAGAAGCAGCTTCCGCCGATCGATCCGGAGATTTCATTCCATCTCGAAGAATCGGGCGTCACCGGCGCGCGCGGCACGAAAATCGCGGGCGCGGATCCGCTTGACGGCACCAATCATTTCGCGGCTGGCGGCACGTTGTATTCGATCATGGCGCATTACGTGGAGAACGGAATTCCGCAGATCGGCGTCATCTTTCAGCCCGAAGTCTACCTGCCGCTCGCCGAAACGGAAAGCTGCATCGGACGGCTCGTGTTTGCGATCCGCGGCCAGGGCGCGCTCGTGCAGCGCAGCGATTACCGCCAGAAGAAAGGCTTCGCGCTGACAAAACCGCGCCGCATCCGCCGCACCGCCGTTCCGCAGACGCGCGGCTACGTCGCGTGCGTTCCCATCGGGAGCAAGATGAATGACGAAGGCCGGCGGCGCGCGACCTCCGTCTACAACAGCGGAATCGTGGCGGCCTCAACGGGCGCAGGCAACGCGGGCGGCAACGTGCTGCTCTCGGTTTTCGGCGGCCAGGATGTTTACGCCAACTTCGGCGCGGGTGAAGATCTCGACCTGATTCCACCGCAGGTGGTCGCGCTCGAAGCCGGAATGACGGTCTGGGGGATGGACCGCAAAGAGCCCGTCTGGAACGTGCGCAAGCAGCCTTATATAGTCGCTCCGAGCCCGGAGATCGCCGAGCGTTTCCTGCAGGCCGCGGGAATATAGCACCGCGTTCGCTAAAATAACCTCGAATGAAAATTGCGGTTGCTTCAGACCACGCGGGATTTCCGCTCAAAGAGGGAATCATCGCCGTGGTGCGGGCGATGGGCCATGAGGCGATTGACCTCGGCACCTGCTCAACCGATCCCGTGGATTACCCCGACACCGCCCGCGACATCGCGAACGCGCTGCAAAACGGCCGCGCCGACCGCGCGATTCTGCTCTGCGGCAGCGGTATCGGCGCCTGCGTGGCGGTCAACAAATTCCACGGCGTCCGCGGCGGTACGTGCCACGACACGTTTTCGGCGCATCAGTCCGTGGAAGACGACGATGCGAACGTGATTTGCCTCGGAGCGCGCGTCGTGGGCGCATCGCTTGCGGCCGATCTGGTGCGAACGTTTCTCAATGCCAAATTTTCCGGCGCGGAACGCCACGTTCGGCGCGTGAACAAAATTAAAGAGATCGAATCTGAGGGCTTCCGGTAAGAGCTATGAATCTGAAGAACAGCCGTATCGCGATTCTCGTGGACCAGCAGTATCAGGAGATGGAGATCTGGTATCCGCTTTACCGGTTCCGTGAAGCAGGCGCGAGCGTGGTGACGCTCGGCGCGGTGGCCGGCCAGACCTATCCGAGCAAGCTCGGCTATCCGTGCAAGGCGGATATGAGCTGGGATGAAGCGAAAGCTGCCGATTTCGACGGCATCATCGCGCCCGGCGGATTCGCGCCGGACTTCATCCGCCGCCATGTGGCGCCCATTCAGCTCGTGAAGGATTTTCACAAGCAGGGGAAGATGGTGGCGGCGATCTGCCACGGTCCCTGGGTGCTGTGCTCTGCCGATGTGCTGCGCGGCAAACGGGCGACGTCCTTCTTCGCGATCAGGGATGACGTGGTGAACGCGGGCGCAACCTGGGAAGATTCCGAAGTCGTGCGCGACGGCAACATCGTCACCGCCCGCAAACCGGATGATCTGCCGGCGTTCTGCGTGACCTGCATGGCCGTGCTGGCCGAGCGCGCTGTCTGACCGGAAAACTGAATCCCATATCATAATTCGCGCCGGGCGAATACGCGATGGAGTTCATCGCGCACAATCGCGCCAACCTCTTCGCGATCGATGAAGACTAATTAACACCGCGTTCAGCGCTGGTTCATAATCCCAAACGTCTCTGTATTCAGAAGCGAACAAAACAGAAACGCTTCCAGGAAAAGAGACAAACATCACCATGAAGAAGACCATTTGCGCCCTTTCGGGCATCGCTATGACCCTGGCCCTGGCGGGCGCTTCGTTCGCCGCGCAGACCACGCCGGCTCCGGCCGCCAAAACGGCGCCTGCTTCGAGCAGCACCGCCAGCGCAACCCCGGCCAGCAAGTCCGACAAGAAGGTTGTGAAGAAGCACAGCAAGACGACGAAGAAGTCCGTTGCCGCCAAGCCTGCCAGGTAACCTCCCTCAGAGCTTGTAACGGGGCAGACAAAGCGGCGGGGCGCCCTCCGGCATGGGCGGGCCTCGCCGCTTTTGCATTCTCCGGCGGGGAGAGAGTTCCGCGAAGCTACGGACGAAAACCGAGCGTATCGAAAACGCGCCGCAGATAGACGCCGATCGTGCCGTTCTCGATGCGCATCATGACGTTCTGCTCCATCAGCGAAACGGATTCCCGCAGCGCGGTCGGAATCCAGAGACGTCCTTCCGCGGATAAACTCGCACAGAAGCCATCCACCAGATCCGGCTCTTCGACTTCGGGATCGGACTTGAGCACCGGCTCCAGAACCAGGCGGTCCGGATCGCCCGGCAGCACCCGGAACAGATCCCATCCTTCCGCAACGCAAAAGGCCTTCAGGGGCGGCGGGAACTGAATGGACCCGCTGCGCACTTTCGCCAGAAATGTTCCGCGCGGAGGGGCCATTGACCGCGAGATTAGCACACCGGTTTCGGACTACTCGGCGGGCGATTCTGTGATGCGCGCCTTCACCGCGTCTTCCGCGAACATGAGCTTCACGGTGTCCCCCTCGCGCGCGCCGGACGCATTGCGAACAAGGGCTCCGGAGTCATCCAGAACGATCGTATAACCGCGCGCCAGCACCAGCCGCGGATTGAGCTGGCCGAGTTTGGCCTCGGCGTTTTCGAGCCGGCGGCGCGTCTGCGAGAGCCGCTCGCGCGTGAGCGATTCGGCGCGATGAGTGAGGGAGTTGAGCCGGTCCCGGCTTCGCGCAAGCCGCGGACGCAGATCGAACAAGCGAAGCCGTTCCTCCAGTTGCCGGCGCCGCCGTTCACGCGCGGCGAGAAGCGCGCGCAGCGCGGCGGAAAACCGCGTGGTATTTTCATCCACCCGCTGCATACGGCGAGCAATCGCCCGATGCAGCGTGGACGCGGCGTGTACAACAGTCTGATCGTGCAGCCGCCGGTGCAGCATCGCAAGCCGGTAGCGCATCAGTTCCGCCAGGCGGGCTTCGCGCGAAGCAATGCGATCCAGCACCTCGCGCTGCTCGCAGATGATCATCGCGGCGGCTGCGGAAGGCGTGGGGGCGCGCAGGTCCGCCACGAAGTCCGCAATCGTGACATCGGTCTCATGCCCGATCGCCGAGACGACCGGAATCGGACTGGCGGCAATTGCCCGCGCCACCGCTTCCTCGTTGAACGTCCACAAATCTTCGAGCGATCCCCCGCCGCGCGCCACAACGACAATCTGAGCCCATCCGCCGGCCCCGAAGAAAGCCAGTCCGCGGCAGACCTCTTCGACCGCCGCCGCCCCCTGCACCTGCGCCGGAAACAGCCGGATGTGCACGCCCGGAAACCGTGTCGAAAGCACCTCGATGAAGTCGCGAATCACCGCGCCTTTGGGCGACGTCACAATTCCGATGCGCTGCGGAAACCGCGGCAGCGGACGTTTGCGCGATTCTTCAAACAGCCCCTCCGCGCGCAGCCGGTCGCGCAGTTGCTCGAACGCCAGCTGCAGCGCGCCATGCCCGCGCGGCTCAATGACTTCCACCACGAACTGATACTCGCTGCGCTGCTCGTAGATATCGATCCGCCCGCGGACCAGAACCTGAATCCCGTCCTTCGGCTTGAACTTCAGCCGCATCCACGAAAGCCGCCAGCACACGCATTTGATCTGCGCGTCCGCGTCTTTCAGGGTGAAATAGCAGTGGCCGCTCGGCGCGAGCTTGCAACTGGAAATTTCGCCGGAAACCCAGACGTTGGTGAACCGCGCCTCGAGCGAGGCGCGAATGCCGTCGCTCAGTTCGCGAAGCGTGTAGATGCGCCGCTGGGGCAGGAAGCTGAGAGAAAACTGTTCCGGCTGCAGCGGCGAGGCCATTTCAAGCTCAGTGTAGCGCCGCGTGGGAGACTGAGAGCTTGCGAATCGTTTCACTTCTCGCGAGCGCGACGGAGATCGTTTGCGCGCTCGGCGCGGGCGAGATGCTCGTGGGGCGCTC
>CAZPZE010000371.1:0-7382 GCA_964590625.1 uncultured Solibacteraceae bacterium | reverse complement strand
GTCTACGTTCCGTGGCAGAATGGCAACATATGAAGATCTTCCGACTGGCACTCACCGGCGCGGCGCTTTCCGTCGCCGCCTTCGCGCAGACGGCAGCCGCTCCCGGAGAACCGATCCAGAAAGACGCGAAAGTTTTCGATCCGGCCGCGATCGACCGCAGTGCGGACCCCTGCACGGACTTTTACCAGTACGCCTGCGGAACGTGGCTGAAGAATAATCCAATTCCCGCCGACCAGGCGAGTTGGGGCCGTTTTAGTGAACTCAACGAACGCAACCGCGTGATTCTCCGCGACATTCTGGAAGCCGCGGCGGCCGCTAAGACTCGCGACGCCGATACTCAGAAGATCGGGGACTACTACGAGTCATGTCTCGACCAGAAGACAATCGACGCCCGCGGGCTTGAGCCGATCAAAAAAGAGCTGGACGCGATAGACGCCATGAAGACTCCGCAGGATCTGGCGCCGGTGCTGGCCCATTTGCATCGTCTCGGCGTGAATGTGCTGTTCAATATATCGCCGGGTCAGGATTTCAAGGATTCGACGGCGGAGATCGGGAATGCGGATCAGGGCGGACTGGGGCTGCCGGAACGCGATTTCTACTTCCGCACCGATGAGCGGACGGTCGCGACCCGCAAGGAATACGTGGCGCATCTGGGCCGCCTTCTGAAACTCATGGGGGTGCCGCAGGCGCAGGCGGATGAGCAGGCCGCGGCGGTGATGACGCTGGAGACGGCGATGGCGAAAGCGTCCGCGGATATTACGTCCCGGCGCGATCCGGCGTCGCTCTACCACATGATGACGATGGCGCAGTTTGAAGGGCTTTCCGATTCGTTCGCGTGGAGCCAGTACTGGGCGGTGCTGAAGGCGCCGAAGATGGACAGGATCAACGTGGTGGAGCCGGATTTCTTCAAGGCGCAGGAAACGCTGATCAAGTCCCAGCCGCTTTCCGCCTGGAAAACTTATCTGAAACTGCATCTGGTGAGCGGGCAGGCGCAGGTGTTGCCACAAGCGTTCGATAAGGAAGTATTCGCGTTTGAAGGCACCTTCCTCGAGGGCATGAAGGAACAGAAAGCGCGCTGGAAGCGGTGTGTGCGCTCCACCGATGCCGATCTCGGCGAAGCACTCGGCAAGGCCTATGTGGAGAAGACGTTCGGCGCGGATGGCAAGGCCCGCACGCTCGAAATGGTGAAGCGGATTGAAACGGCAATGGCGCAGGACCTCAATCAGCTCACCTGGATGACGCCCGAGACGAAGAAAAAGGCCGAGGAAAAGCTTGCGGCGATCACCAATAAAATTGGGTATCCGGACAAGTGGCGCGACTATTCGGCGCTGACGATCCGGCGCGGCGATGCGCTGGGGAATTCGCTGCGGGCGAACGAATTTGAAGTCAATCGCGAGTTGCAGAAGATCGGCAAGCCCGTGGACCGGCTGGAATGGCAGATGACGCCGCCCACGATCAACGCCTACTACGACCCGCAGATGAACAACATCAATTTTCCGGCAGGCATTCTGCAGCCGCCGTTTTTCGACAAGAAGGCGGACGATGCGGAGAATCTGGGGTCTATCGGCGCAATCATCGGCCACGAGCTGACGCACGGCTTCGACGATGAAGGGCGGCAGTTCGACGCGAAGGGGAATCTGGAGGACTGGTGGACGGCGGCCGACGCGAAGGCATTTGAATCAAAGGCCGATTGTCTGGTGAAGGAGTATTCGGATTTCGTGGTGGGCAATGGCGTCCATCTCAACGGCAAACTGACGTTGGGCGAGAACACGGCGGATAACGGCGGCCTCCGGCTGGCATACATGGCGCTGATGAATACCCTGGCGGGGCGCACGCTGCCGCCGCAGGATGGTTTTACGACGGAACAGCGATTCTTCCTTTCGTTCGGGCAGGCGTGGTGCAGCAATACGACCCCGGAAGTGGAGCAGCTCCAGTCTCAGACCGATCCGCACGCGATTGATCGCGACCGCGCGAATGGCGTGGTGAAGAACATGCCGGAGTTCCAGAAGGCGTTTAGCTGCCCGGCCGGGAAGCCGATGGTTTCGGCGAACGCCTGCCGGGTCTGGTAGCGGGAACGAGCGGTATACGTTTTACCTTTGTTTCTGGCGCTCTGCTTCGTTGCGGCGCAACATGTGGCTGGCGTCGGGACTCCACAGTTGAGTGGCGTGCACGGCGTTGGAATCGTCGCCGCTGTCGTCGTCCTGGGGTTCGTTCTGCCATGTGTAATACGTGACAGCCCCCGCGGCGAGCATGACGAGCGCCAGTCCGGCGGCGTACATCCCGGCGCGGCGTGAGAACCGGCGCGGGGCGGCGCGGAGGAACTCCGCGGTCAGCCCCACCGTGAGCCCGGCCGCTAAGAGCACCAGCCCGAACTTCCAGCCCCAGAACATCAGGTCCAGATCGTACTGGCCCCCGACTTCGCTCCAGAACGTGAGCCAGACCTCGATCGCGACCAGGAATTCCAGTGCCAGCAGGGTGCGGATCAGGCGCTCAGACATAAGGGGAAGGGACTTTTCGTGAACAAAGAGAAGGCGAGATTCGTAAGTACTTAAAGGATATCCTGAAAATATGACGGGCGCTACCGCCGCCGACATGCCGCATGCAAGCGGCAAAGTGTCTTTTTCCTACCAGTTTTCGAGCGCTCTCGGGCTCGCCTGGGACTCTATCCGCGCCCACAAGCTGCGCAGTTTCCTGACGCTGCTCGGGGTGATCATCGGCGTCGCCAGCGTGATTCTGGTGGGCTCGGCGATCGACGGGCTGGGTCTTTACGCGGAAGAGAGCACGGCGAAGGCGTTCGGCAGCGAGTCCTACCTCGTGGCGCAGGTGGCTGGCGCCGGCGGCATGACCCGCAAGGAATACCAGAACAAGCTGCAGTTCAACCGGCCGATCACGCTGCGGGAGGACCGCTATTTGCAGCAGGTGAACGGCGATACGACGATGTACTCGCCCTATCGACAGAACTCGTCGGACACCAAGCGCGAGGGCGTCACGCTGGAGGAGACCTCGATCCTCGGCGTTTCCGCCGACATGGCGGAGATCCGCGACATCAATGTCGTGCAGGGCCGGTTCTTCACGCCGCCCGAAGAGGCCAGCGGATCGAACGTCGCGGTGATCGGAGACGATCTGAAAACCACGCTGTTTCCGGGCAACGATTCGCCGCTGGGTTTGACCTTCAAAATCCAGGGTATCGACTTCACGGTGGTGGGGATTGTAGAGAAGCTGGGCTCGGCATTCGGCCGAAGCCAGGACAATGCAGCTTACATTCCCGTCACGGTTTTCAATCGGCTCTACGGCTCGGGAACTGGCATGGCGGTGTTCGCGCGGCCGAGGAAAGAGAGTGGGCTCACCATGCAGCAATCGCTCGATCTGACCCGTGTCGCGCTGCGCAATCATTTTCACCAGAAACCCGGAGAGGAGGACCGCTTCGACTTCGTGACGCCGGACGCCATCCGCGGATTTATTGACAGCCTGCTGGCGGTGGTGGCGGCGGTGGTGGTGCCGGTGACGCTGATTTCGCTCGTGGTGGGCGGCATCGTGATCATGAACATCATGCTGGTGAGCGTGACGGAACGGACGCGCGAAATCGGCATCCGCAAGGCGCTTGGGGCGCGGCGGTTCGACATCATGCTGCAGATTCTGATTGAGGCGGTGATCATGGCGTTCGCGGGCGGATCGATCGGCGTCGGGATCGGCGCGTTGGTCACGCTGGGACTGACTGCTGCGCTCGGAATCACACTTCGGGTCACAATCTTTTACGTCGCGCTGTCGGTGATCGTATCGGCGACGGTGGGAATTGTGAGCGGCTGGTATCCCGCGCTGAAGGCGTCGAAGCTGGATCCGATTGTGGCGCTGCGGGCGGAGTAGGAAAAGGAAGCGGATAAGTGACGACGATATCGCCTGGACAAAATATCGCGATGGCCATGGACGCCGTGTGGGCCCACCGGTTCCGGTCGATGCTGACGGTGATCGGCATCGTGATCGGCATTACGACGGTGGTGGTGGTGGCGTCGCTGCTGACCGGTCTGCGCGGGAGCATCGTGAAGTTTTTCGACGAACTGGGGCCGGACAACATCTTCGTCTATAAGACCAGCGGCGATCCGAGTTCCGATTTCGCCCCGATCAAGGAACGCAAGCGAAAGCCGATCAGGAAGGAATACGCCGATATGATCATGCGCGCTTCCACCTACGTTCAGGAGGTGGGGCTCACGCTCTTCATTCCGCCGGCGCCCAGCGGCACGCTGATCACGGCGAAGGTGCCGGGATTCGAAACCGACAGCCTGAACATGGTGGGGGCGGGGCCGAACGGCAATGACCTCACTCCGCGCGATTTCGATCAGGGCCGCTACTTCACGGACGAAGAGAACAATCGAACGGCGCACGTGGCGGTACTGGGCTACGATCTGGCGCACGCCCTGTTTCCGACGGGCGAGGCCGACGGACGCACATTCATGCTGGATGGCGCGGAGTTTACGGTCATCGGCGTTTTTGCAAAAGCGAAGGGCGGATTCTTTGGGCAAAACGCCCAGGATTCCCAGATCGTGATGCCGCTGAAAACGGCGGAATCGCGCTATCCGGAACTCGACCGGTACATGATCACCTGTAAGGCGACACCCGGGCATCGCCAGGACGCGTTCGACGAAGTGGATGGAATCATGCGCCGTCTGCGCGGGCTGAAGAAGGACGAGGATGACGATTTCTCGATCTCGACGCCGGATCAGATCATTCAGCAGTTCGACAAGATCACCGGAATCATCGGGCTGGTGGCGATCGCGATTTCGGCCCTGGGGCTGCTGGTCGGCGGTATCGGCGTGATGAACATCATGCTGGTGAGCGTCACGGAGCGGACGCGCGAAATCGGCGTTCGCAAAGCCCTGGGAGCGCGGCGCATCGATATCATTTCGCAATTCCTCGCCGAGGCGATGGCGCTGACCGGCGCGGGCGGCATCATTGGCATTGTAGGCGCGATACTGCTGACCATGCTGGTGGCGGCGCTCGTACCCTCACTGCCGAGCAGCGTCCCTACCTGGGCTGTGGTCACGGCTTTCACTGTGTCCGTGAGTATTGGTCTGTTCTTCGGCGTCTGGCCCGCGGTGAAGGCGGCGAAGCTCGATCCGGTCGAAGCGCTTCGCTACGAATAGGTCGGTTCGCTGGCGGTAGCCGTCATTCGGGCATTACTAAGTTAGACCCGCCAGAACCATTTCAGCCGGTACATGCCCCAGGCGATCGCGTACATCAACAACACGTAAGTGACCGCGTACGCCAGCGACGCGTTGGCAGGAGAAGCAAAAGGCGCGAAAACGGCCGTATAGATTGATTCATGCCAGCCCGTTGCGCCGAGAAATACATCGCCCAGCTCCGAAGCCATGTAGACCGCGATCGAATTCATGCCCATAATCACCAGAGGGCGCGCATACCGCTGATACCCCAGGTGATCCACCAGCCAGATGAAGACGGCGAGCAACACAAAATCCAGCCCGCCCATGAACAATGAAAACGAAGTTGTCCAGAGCTTCTTATTGATCGGCAGCCATGTATTACAGATCATCCCGAGAGCGATCAGAGCGCTTCCCACAACGAACATCCAGACCACCCGCTCGGCCAGTTGCCGCTGCACCCGAATGAGGCGCCCCGCCATGATTCCCAGCAGCGCGGTTGCAATCGCCGGCAAAGTGCTGACGATCCCTTCCGGGTCCCAGGTCTTTGTCGAATGGTAGTTGTGCGCGCCTAAAACCATGCGATCGACGTAATGCGCAAAGTTGCCCTCGACGTCCAGGCGCCCTGGCCCGTATCCCGGGACAGGCACGAGCGTCATGAGCAACCAATATGAGACGAGCAATCCCGCCAGCCACAGCAACTGGCCGCGCAACCCGCAGTAAAGGTAGATGGCTGCCGCGATCAGGTAGCAGATTGCAATCCGCTGCAGCACGCCGAGCACGCGCTGCGTCGAAAGATCGATCGGCCAGGCGTACACGATCAGCCCAAGCACATAAATGATCGCCGCGCGCCGAGCTGCCTGTAAGAGAAGCTTCGCTTTCGGGACACCGGCCGCAAGCCGCGCACCGAGCGACAGAGTGATCGCAACCCCGACAATCCACAGGAACGAGGGAAATACAACGTCGGTGATCGTCCAGCCATTCCATTGTGAATGCTGGAGGGGAGCGTAGGAATGCCTGCCATCGCCCGGGTCATTCACGAGCACCATCAGCGCTATCGTCGCGCCGCGAAACGCGTCGAGGGATACCAGACGTTTGGAGGGAAAAGCTTCGGTAAGAGCCACGGAAGACCGTTGAGCATCATATCAGGATGCTTTTGTGGCCAGTCTCCGGGTGGCAGACCGGACCAAATCGTCGCACGTATCTGCTCACGTCGATCGGCTTCTGAAATTTGTTTCCACCTGATTCCGAAGCCTCGGCGGAACGCTCGGCTTTGACGTCACGAACGTCACGGGTTTGTAAACCCGCTCCAATCAGATCTCTTGTTCCAGAAATAGAACCGCGTCGAGCGAAGGGCACGTTTTGTAATTTGCAGCGTACCGTAATAAATCGAAGGAGTTTGAGAGATAGTGTTCTTTTTAACAAACATTTGCGCCTGGACAAAATAACCATACGGTGAAATCCATTACACTGACTCACCATGCCTCGGAGCCTTTTCCTGTCCCTTGTTCTTCTGGTCGGCGTCACTGGCCTTCTCTGCGCGCAGCGCGCCGCAAGTCCAACGAGTCGGTATTTCCGGCTTATCTGCCTGGTTCATTTGACCGGATCGGGAAAGGCAAATGACCCGATTGTCCCGGAATACGTAGCCGAAGGAAGTGCGGTCGCGCAAAACAGCATTACTGCGGCGATTGCAGCCTCCGGCAAACCGAGCGGCACGCCAAATCCGACAGCAGCGCCAGGCAGTCAGGGAAATCCGACTGGCGGCACATCTGCGACGGGGACTCAGCCCCCCCGCCCGGCACCAGTTTCGGCCGCCGCGCCACCGGTGGCGCGTCCAGGAATTCTGTCGTGGAGCATGCAAAAAACAGACGACGGCAAGATGGCGATCGTGCATATGGTCGCCGCAGATCCTGCCGCGTTCAAGGACATTCTGGCCGATACGCGATCTGAAATTCGAGTCTTTCAGATCGGGAAAGACTCGCCGGCGGCAATCGAGGCGGAAATGCGGAAATACAAGAAGGATTTCAGCCTGGATGCGTTCGAGGTGATGGCGCAATGAGAGTCCGGTCATTCCTGATCATTCTGGCGTTCATGCCTTGCGCTGTTCGGGCGAGCTACACCTATGATTTCACCGGTCTTCCGCCCGGCTCATCCTGGACCGCTAATGGCGCGGTGGACTACGACTATTCCCCTGGAATCGATTTCTACGAAGATGCAGGTTCATTCATT
>CAZPZE010000370.1:0-1805 GCA_964590625.1 uncultured Solibacteraceae bacterium | reverse complement strand
GCATTTGCTTCCTTCGAATTCCGGAACTTCGCCTTCGCGCCGTTCCATTCGAGCGTGGTTTGGGGAAACCGCGTTGCCAGCGGCCCCAGGAGCACGGCTTCCGTCAGCGGGCCGGCATAATCGAACCCGGCTGAGGTCGTCCCATTCCCCAGCACCGCGTCGACGAATTCGAAATAGTGATTCGTCGTTTCCGCCGCCGGGCGCTCGAATCCCGCAAAATCGCGGATCGGCAGCAGAATCGGCATCGCGATATGCGGCAGCAGCATCTGTCCCTTCGTCCCGATGAAAATCGATCCCTGCCCCGGAAATTTGAACGACCCCGCCAGCGCCTGAATCTCCGCGGACGGCCGCCGGTCGCCGTCATACCAGGTCAGCGTCAGCGTCTTGTCGGCCGTATATTCCGTGCCGGGAAAAACGTAGTGAATCAGCGAATCGAGCGCCCAGCTCTCCCCATTCGGCGCCGCGCCTTCGCTCCGCACCGAAATCGGCGACCCCAGCTTCAGCGAGCTGAAGACCGGATCGAGAATGTGGCATCCCATATCGCCGAACGTCGCGGTTCCGAAATCAAGCCGCTTCCGCCAGTTGCTCGGATGATAGACATCCTTTAGATATGGGCGGGTCGAAGCCACCCCGAGCCACGAATCCCAGTTGAATCCCGAGGGAATCGGATCCGCCGTCGTCGGAAGGCGGTCGGTATCGCCCCACTTTTTCTCGCTCCAGGTGTGAACCTCTTTGATCTTGCCAATCGCGCCGGACTGAATCACCTTGACCGCAGTCTTGTACTGCGCCGCCGAATGAATCTGGATCCCCATCTGCGTCGCCAGCCTGCGGTCACGCGCCATTTTGACCAGCGTACGGACCTCATGGATATCGTGCGCGAGCGGCTTCTGCACGTAAACGGGCAGCCCCATCCGCATCGCGCTGACGGCCTGCGGCGCGTGCATATGGTCGGGCGTCGCCACGCTGCCGGCGTCGATCTGGTTTCTCTCTTTCCGCAGCATTTCGCGCCAGTCGGCATAAATGCGCGCTTCGGGATACTTGCGCTTCACCCGATCCAGCCGGTTGGCATCCACTTCCGCCACGCAGACCAGCTTCGCCTTCGGATGCGTCGCGATGCCATCGAGCGTGCTCCACGCCATGCCGTTCGCCCCGAATGCGGCCAGCCGCAGCGTCCCCGAGGGTGGTTTGGACATCAGTTCGCGGATGAAAAAGGGCGCGGCAAGTCCAGCCTGCCCCGCGGTACGCAGGAATGTTCGGCGATCGGTGATCACGGCAAATATTCTACTCTTACACTTCTCCCCAGGAACCCTCCTGGTATACGATATGTGAGACGCAAGACAATTCGTCCGCCGGACGACTCGCCACAAGGAAAAACTTATGCACTCCGGATACGCCCTGACCGCCGTTCTCTGCGCCTCGCTCCTCACCGCCTGCGGAGGCAAGGACCTCACCACTGATCAGGCGAAAACCATGATCTCCGATGCCCTCTCGAAGACCCCGATCACCGAGCCGCTCCTCACCGGAATGGACAACATCGGCACCGCGACCGAAGCTGAGTACTTCAAAAGCCCGGGTGGCAAATACCAGAAGGCGCTCGAGACGGACGGACTGATTACGATCAAATCGAAGGGCAAAATCTACAATCCCGCGAATAAGAAGGAATATTTCAACGCGCTCGATATTGCGCTTACGGATAAGGGTAAGCCCTTCGTGACGGGCAAGCCGAACACCGTCCCCGCGCCTTCCGCCAACACCTGGCCGACGGTTTATGAGAATGTAGTGTTCTGCCAGAAGGAAGTGGTCGA
>CAZPZE010000369.1:0-2729 GCA_964590625.1 uncultured Solibacteraceae bacterium | reverse complement strand
CGATGGTAGACAGGCAGCATTCCAAGACAGGCAATCGCCCCCAGCGCGCCGAACATTCTGGCGTTTGTCTCGGCGCCTCCCCACGCTTTCATCAGAAACGGAATCATCAACACCGCGAACAACGCCCAGGAAAGCAGATTGTAAACAGATCGATTGCCCGTGATCAGCACCCAGGCCGCCTGCGCGTTCACGATATCCGGCGAATAATGATTTGCAGCGGAAGGATCGTTGATCGCACCCGGTTGCTGAGTCATCCGGATCTGTTCACTGAGTTCCCGTGGCCACTCCCTGGACGAAGCAGACATGCTGAGCCACGCACCGCCGGTCACCAGCAGCGCGATCGCAATGATCGCCGCCTTCACCGCGGACCAGCGAAAAACGGGCCGCAGCATCAGATACAGAAAGACGATCCCGGCAAGCTGCGGCTTCAGTCCCAACGCGATTCCCAGGCAAATAATGCCGGAAGTCGTGTATCGGCCCCGCACGAAACACCACAGGCTGATCACCGCCAGACCGACGACGATGAGCGAAGTCTGGCCCACTTCTGTAGCAAACGCCGCCGCATAAGAAGCGCGCAACAGCGCACCCAGCAAAGCGATCCACGGACGATACGGCGGCGCCAGCATCGCCGCCCACAACAGGAAAGACGCCACGAACACCACGTTGCTGAGCAGGAACCACGCAACGCGCGCACGGTGATAATTCATCAACGCAAAAGGCAGCAGTTCGACCAGCGTGGAAGGTGGGTACACAGGTGGAGTGTAGTTCCACTTTTCTGCCCTGTCATTAGTCCGGCCGCCCGCCGCCGCGAAGGTTTGCTGCACCTGAGCCAGGTCGTAAGGATTGCATCCGGCGAGAAGGCACCTCGCCCCGCTGTAGGGCGACACAAAATCCTGCATCACTCCTGGGGTGGATCTGACGATCGCTGCCAGAACCCTGCCGGTCCCCCAAAGAGTGAAAAGCCAGAACAGCGACCACGCTGCAACTCTGAACCAGCGGGAGCGCAAAGCCGGACGATTTTCACACTCCAGGGAAATAACTGCCGCTTCTCGATCCTGCATCACACACCTCCGCGTGTGCTGACGCTGTCCTGCCGCCGCAACGCTCTTCGTCTCACTGACGCTGCGCCCGATCACGGCAATACGGGGCCGGCCGGTCTTCCGCCCGGCACCACTCAAGAGGACTCTTTCACACGCGGCTTTACGTGGTGGTACACAATGTTCCCGACTTGCATGCCAGGTGCCAGGCCAGACTCCCATCCGGCCATCACGCCATTGTTATCGTGAAATCACACCCCGCGCGTGATCGGCAATCCTCCATCCCTCTCCGCCTTCTTCTCGCTCTGGAGCCGCAGCTCCGCGGAATTCCTCCGCTATGAAGGCGACATCGGCCCCGTCCGCCTCACCTACTCCGCCGCGGCCGCCGGCGCGTCCGGATTCGCCGCCCAACTCCGCGCCTCCGGCATCGCGCGCGGCGAGCGTATTCTCTTCTGGTGCGAAAACCGGCCCGAATGGATCGTCGCCCTCTGGGGTTGCCTCCTCGAAGGCGTCATCGCTGTCCCCATCGACTTCCGCTCTTCCGCCACCGTCGTCCAGCGCATCGCGCAAATCGTCAGCGCCCGCGCTCTCCTCATCGGCGAAGGACTCACCCCGCCCGACTCGCTTCCCTGCCCGGTCTGGCCGATGCGCGACATTCTCGAAAGCACGACCGCCATCGCCGCCTTCCCGCCCGCGCCCGAAGACGACATCGCCGAAATCCTCTTCACCTCCGGGGCCACCGGCGAGCCCAAAGGCGTCACCATCACGCACCGCAACATCCTCGCCAACCTCAAGCCCATTGACCACGGCATCGAAAAATACCGCCCCTACATGGGCCCCTTCAAGCCCATTCGCTTCCTCAATCTCCTCCCGCTGAGCCACATGTTCGGCCAGTCGATGGCCGCCTTCATCCCCGCCATGATCGAAGGCCAGGTCTTCTTCATGTCCGGTTCCAGCCCGCGCGAAGCCGCGCAGATCATCCACCGTCGCCGCATCTCCGTGCTCGTCTGCGTGCCGCAAATGCTGGAACTCCTGCGCGACTACATCCTCCAGGCCGTTCCCGCCGCCGCCGACCCGCCGCGCTCCGGCAAATGGTACGCCCGCTGGTGGCAATACCGCCGCGTGCATCGACTGCTCGGCTGGAAATTCTGGAGCTTCGTCGTCGGCGCCGCGCCGCTTGACCCCACGCTCGAAGAATTCTGGCGCAAGCTCGGCTACGTCGTCATTCAGGGCTACGGACTCACCGAAACGGCACCCGTCGCCACCCTCAACCATCCCTTCGAAACGCGCAAAGGCTCCGTCGGCAAGCCCATCGCCGGCGTCGAGATCCGCATCGCACCCGATGGCGAAATTCTTCTGCGCGGCGAAAACATCACACCCGGCTATTTCGGACAGCCATCCGCCAGCCTGCGCGACAGCGAAGGCTTCCTCCACACGGGCGACATCGGCGCGCTCGATAGCGAAGGCCGCCTCACCATCCTCGGCCGCAAGAAGGAATTGATCGTCTCGCCCGACGGCCTCAACGTCTATCCCGAAGATGTCGAGCGCGTGCTGAACGCGATCTCCGGCGTGCGCGAATCGGCTGTCGTTGCGAAGAAGGACGGCGCGCGCGAGTTCGTGCACGCGGCTCTCGTGCTCACGCCAGGCACGAGCGCCGAGTCCGTCATCGGCGAAGCCAACAGCAAACTCGAA
>CAZPZE010000368.1:0-4606 GCA_964590625.1 uncultured Solibacteraceae bacterium | reverse complement strand
GAAGTTCGGACGCGCTAGCGCTCGGCATCCCAGATCTCTCCGCTGGGCGAAATGATGTCACCGAGGATGATCCCCGTTCCCTTCATGTAGCCGAAGGTATCGCGCTTCTTCTTTTTCTCGTCTACCGGCACAAGGCGCGCGACCGGTTTGCCGCGCTTGGTAACGATAATTTCCTCTCGCTTTTGCTGAACTTCATCCAGCAGGGCGAGACATTTTGCCTTGAATTCTCCAGCAGCAATCTGGCGCTTCATACTATGGTCATATTACCATGGTCATGAACTATTGGCCCGGGAGCGAAGCGAGGCGTCTCTCCAGTTGTGTAACTGTCACGGCTTCCCGCGTTCCACCGCGATTCACGACAATTGGCGAATCCTGATCCCGATAGACCACCCTTGCTTTGCCCGAAACAATCCATGGTTCCGTCAGCCGCGGCAGGATATCCCGATCGAACGCCGCGCGGAATTCGGGGCTGACTTCGATGACGACCGGGGCGGGCTGAACGCCGAACACGCGCAGAACGCACGGACCTGGCTGTTCGGCGCAGGCGCGTGGGGCGGGGAAAAGGAAGAGCGTGATGCAGGCGGCCGTTGCGACGGCCGAAGTCCACATCCAGCGGCGGACGCGCACGGTGCGGGAATGCAGCCGGCTGAGCGTGCGGGCGGCGTTCGGCGCCCAGTCGCGATCGGGCGTGAGTGCGGCGAGACGGTTATCGACCCAGTCGTGGTTCGCCATAAAGGTTGACGTACTCCTTTCGAAAAGCTTCGCGTGCGCGGGCGATCAGAGTCCCTATCGAAGCCGGATTCAGGCTGAGGGCGGCGGCGATCTCTTCGTACCTCAAGTCTTCATTGCGGAGCAGTAGAAGCTCGGCGTCGCGCGATTTCATTCTGGAGAGAACCTCGCGCACCTGGCGCTGCTCCTGATCCGCGGCGTGGATTTCCTCCGGGGTGGAAGGCCCGCTGCGGCGGAAGAGCCGTTCGAAGCGGGCGTGGCGCGCGCGACGGCGCAACTCGTAGAGTCCGAGATTGACCGCCACGCGATAGAGCCAGCCACCGGCCCGCTCATTGTGCGCTTGGGGCGATTGCCAGAACTTCCAGAACGCTTCCATGGCGAGCTCTTCGGCGCGCGCGGGGTCGCCCACAATGCGCGCGATAGCGTACGCGATGCGGTCGTAATGCAGGTAGAAAAGCGTCTCGAAGTCGGCAGCCGACTCCGCGGCGGTCTCGCACGGCGCATACACAACAGTGGAATGCCTGAGGGCGTCGTTTTGTGACACAGCTACTTCTCTGACGGACGGCGGCGGCAGAGGTAATGCCCGGCCGCGACAACCGCGAGCACGAGAAAGCCCTCCATGATCCACGTGGCGGCGCCGGACGGGTGAATCGTTCGTTCGACCCAGGGATCAGTCATGATCATTTCCCCGCCTACTCGGCCGAGGATCGCCGAACCCAGGTAGACGATCCATGCGTAGCGGTCCATCAGCCTCGCGATCAGGTTGCTTGAAAAGACGACCAGCGGGATGCTGACGCCGAGACCGAAGACGATGAGCGGAATGTTCCCCGCCGCGGCTCCCGCGATGGCGAGCACGTTATCAACCGACATGGTGATATCGGCGAAAACGATCATCCAGATGGCCTGGAGAAGCCGGCCGCGCGCGGGGATGTCTTTTCCATGCCCGCCGGCGTCAGCGAGGACCTTGACCGCGATCCAGACTACGAGAGCACCGCCCACCAGTTTGAGGAACTCGATTCCGAGCAGGCGCGCGGCAACGATCGTGATCAGGATTCGCAGAACCACGGCGGCGCCCGCACCCAGCAAGATGGCGTTCTTGCGCTGTTTTTGCGGCAGCCCGCGGACCGCCATGGCGAGCACAAGCGCGTTATCGCCGGCGAGCAGCAGATCGATCAGAATGATCGAAAGACCGCGAACGATGATCTGCGACCAGTCTGTCGTCAATGCCCAACCCTGTAGCCGAAAGACCGAAGGCCATCGCGGCCGTGGCCAGTCAGCAGCCATGTGGTGAACGCCTTCGCGGCGTCCTGATTTTTTGAAGCGGCGACGATGGCGAGCGCCTGATCGATCGGCGAATGCAGCTTCTCATCCACCGGGATCACTTTGCCGCGCTCTTTGAGCACGAGCGAATAAGCGGTGAAGACCGCGTCGGCATTGCCGGAAGTTCCGTACTGTTTCGCCATGCTGATGTTATCGGCATATACGATGCGCGGTTGCACCTGATTCCAGATGCCGAGTTTTTGAAGCGTCTCGCGGGCGGCGAATCCGTACGGCGCGAGCTCGGGTTTGGCGAGCGCGATGACTTTGACTGCGGGCTGGGTCAGATCGGCGACCTGGGAGACCGCGGCGTGAGAACCGGGCGGAATCCAGAGCGCGAGGATGCCGGTTGCGTAAATCGCGCGCGAACCGGGGACGAGGAGCGACTTTTTTTCGAGCGCGTCGATGTGTTCGACGTCCGCGGCGGCGAAAACGTCGAATGGCGCGCCGTTTTCGATCTGAACGGCGAGCTGCGCGGTGGAGGCGAAGCTGAATACCGGGTGAATGCCGGATTCGGACTCAAATTTGGGCCCCAGCGTCTGGAAAACGGTGCTCAGGTTGGCAGCGGCCGCGACGGCGACTTCCCGTTTCGCCGTCTGTGCGCCTGCCATGCCGAAGCTGATGAGTGCGGCGGCGAGCGCCAGGACCCTCATGAGCCGATTATGGCAGCATTCGCCGATTCCTTTTGTCCGCGGGCGGTAATACTGTTTTGAGAGACATGGACACGGATTCGCTGTTGCCTCCGCTGTTCCGCTTTGCCTACCGGATGACGGGATCGGTGGCGGACGCCGAGGACATTGTGCAGGAGTGTTTTCTCGCGGCGCTGCGGCCGAACTCCGCGTATGACGAGAGCCGCACGCCGATGCGGACGTATCTGTTCGGCGTGGCGCGCAACCAGGCGCTTAAGCTGCTGGCGAAACGGCCGGTGACAGCGGACGACGATGGACGGATTTCCGATGCGCCCTCGCCTGAGCGCGCGGTCTTTCGGAATGAGCTGGAAGGGGCTGTGGCGCGGGCGGTGATGCGGCTGCCGGAAGGCCAGCGCGAAGTGCTGATTCTGGCGCATTACGAGGAATTGCGGCTGGTGGAAATCGCACGCGTGATGGAGATCGAAGTGACGGCGGTGAAATCGCGTCTGCAGAGAGCGCGGGCGCAGTTGAAGGAAACGCTCGCGGCGTACGCGACGGGAACGGAGAGAACGCGATGAACGACACCGAACTCGACGAAATGCTGAATCAGTGGAAGGCGCCGGAGCCGGGGGCGGAATTGCGCGAGCGGGTTCGGGGCATGAAACCGCGGCGGCAATGGCGTCTGGGGTGGCCGTCCTGGCATATGAGCAAGGGATTGTTTGCGGGAGTCGCGGCGGGTGCGGTGATGTGCCTGTTCGGGATTGTTGCTGCATTTCCGCAGGCGCTGGCGCCGTCAGGCGTTCGTTTCAATCTGATCTCGGAGTATCTGGTCTACCACGACGATGGCTCGTTCACGGTTCATGAGCATCGCGCGTCGACGGCCCGCAACGGCCAGGAGATCATTCTCGATCGTGATATTCCCGGTGATGCCTTCATGAGCATGCACATGCATTTCTTCGACACCATTCATCACTGGTTCGGAATGAGTGACGGACCCGCTTCCATAGCGAGCGACTGCTCTGTACCGGATGTGACTGTGATCGGCCACGAAACAGTTCTCGGGTACAAGACGATCGTGCTTCGCTATCCGGATGAAGATGGGGGAAAGAGCCGATATACGGAATGGCGCTCGCCGGATCTCGATTGCATCGTGATGAAATCCGTGACGGAGAAGGCGGCAGCCAACGGCGGATTTCGGATCGCTTCCGAACGCCGGCCTCTCACAGTGCGGATGAATCACGCACAATAGGAGGGATGCGGCCTCTCCACGGCAAGACAGCACTGGTCACTGGCGGTTCACGCGGAATTGGGCGGGCGATCTGCCAGGCTCTCGCGCGCGATGGCGCGAGCATGATTCTCCACTACCACAGCAATCGCGCGGCGGCGGAAGAAACGGCCGCTTCGATTGGCGGCAATGTCCGGCTCGTGCAGGCGGACATGGGCTCCACTTCGCAGATCGATGCGATGTTCGATGGTCTCGCGGGCACGCGCATCGATTTCCTGATCAACAATGCCGGCATCTGGCGCAATACGCCCCTGGGCGGGAGTACCTCCCATGCCGTCGACGAGATGATCCACACGAACCTGCGCGGCCCGTTCTGGGTGACGCAGTGCGCGCTTCCGCTGCTGAATGACGGCGGCCGCATCGTGAATCTTTCGTCAGTGGCCGGCCGCATCGCCACGCCCGCGGGGCGAAGCCTCTACGGCGCCACCAAAGCCGGTATCGACAGCCTCACCCGAAACTGGGCGCTCGAACTCGCGCCGCGCCGCATTCTGGTGAATGCGGTCGCGCCCGGCTACATCACGACCGACATGACCGAACCATTCTTCTCCGATCCGAAGAATCTGGAATCCGCCATCCGCCGCCAGCCGATGGGGAAAATCGGGACACCGGAGGAAGTGGCGGACGTGGTCGCGTTCCTTTGTTCCGA
>CAZPZE010000367.1:0-4525 GCA_964590625.1 uncultured Solibacteraceae bacterium | reverse complement strand
GCGCTCGGTGTAGGTTCCGGCCAGCAGCGTTTCGTCCGCGTTCACCGTGACCACCGAGCTGCGCGCCGGAACTTTTGCGATCTCGCGGCTCTCGCCCGTATCGGCATTGGCGGCATAGATCACATCGCCCTTGAGGTAATACACGTTCTGCGATTTGCGCCCCGTGACGATCACGCGAACTCTTCCCGACACGATGCGATTCGTCGCATGCGTTTCCAGATTGAGCGCGGAAATGCCGTCCGGCGTGGTGTAGATCAGTTTCCTGCCGTCGGCCGTGTAGCCGTTCTGGTTGAAGTAGAGGCTCGCGCTGTTGGGCTCGTCCGTGAGGCGCACCACGCGATGGCCGGTGTCGGGGTCAATCCAAGTCTTTGGGGGAGGGGTCGTCTGAGCGAAGAGCGGGCCCACAAAGGCCGCGGCGGAGATCAGAGCCGGGAAAGCGCGCATAGATGAATATTACGCCTTTTCGGCGCCCCGAACACATTGGGATACTAGGCAGTTAGGTGCAAAGTCCCCCACACAGCGGCCGGCTTCGAACCGCGCTCGCGGCGCTCGTGACCGTGCTTCTGGCCGAAGCCGTGTACATGCGGCCGGAAATCCTCGGCGGATCGAGTTCGCTCCTGGGCAGCGACTACGAAATGCTGCATCGCCTGCGCCTCTATTTCGCTCAGCAGTGCCTCTTCGGACCGGCGCACAGGCTCCCGGCGTGGAATCCGCATGAGGTGCTTGGGGCGCCGTTTTCCGCGAATTTGCAGGGATTCCCGTGGATTCCCACGCACCTCGTACTGCTGCTGGTCGATCCGTCGGTTGCCTATGGGCTCGGCGTCGCCATGGCGGCGGCGCTGGCGGCGCTGTTCGCGTTCCTTTACTGCCGCAGCATCGGGCTCTCGCGCATCGGCGCAGCCGCGGCCGGCTGGACGTTCGCCGCCGCCGGCTTCTTCTCTTCTCGCGTGATGGCGGGCCATCTGCCGGTGCTCGAAGCTTACTTCGCCTTGCCTCTACTGCTCTGGCTGTGCGATCGCGCACTCGCCCGTGCGCGCCGTGTCGATCTCGCCGCGCTCGCCGTGGCCTGCGCGTGCATCGTCGTGGCCGGACACCCGCAGATCCCGGCCTACGCCGTGGCTTCAGCTTTCCTCTACGTCTGGTGGCGCGACCGCGACGCTGCCCTGAAGGACCGTCTGCGCGTGAGCGCCGCCATGGCGCTGGGCATCGGCCTCACGCTCGCCGCATGGTGGCCGATGCTCCTGTTTATCGGCCGCAGCACCCGCATCCTCCATCTGGCGTCGCCCGATAACGACATCGTGATGCCCTGGAACCGCCTCCTTGCGCTCATCATCCCCGGCGCTCAGGGCTGGGCCTCGCCCGTCGATCTTTCCGATCAGAACCCGTTCACCGGATACCCGAACAACTCCTGGTTCTGGGATACCGCTTCTTACATCGGACTGCTGCCCCTGATTGCAATCGCAGCCCTGGCCGTCCGCACCTTCATCCGACGGCGTCTGCCCGACTGGCGATGGCAGTTCCTCGCGATCCTTGGCACTGTCGCGTTCCTGGGAGCCCTTCCCCTTGCCACGCCCATTCTTCATCTGCTCCCGGGCACCTTCCTGCGCAGCCCCGCGCGCCTCCTCTATCTCTCCACCTTCTGCGCGGCCGCGGCACTCGGCGCGGCAGTCGACGCCATCCGCCAGCTCGCCTTATCCCGCCGCACGCTGTACGCCGCGCTCGCTGTGCTGCTGACTCTTCATTTCGCCGATCTCTGGTGGTTCGGCCACTGGTTCATCGAAACCTACACGCCTGATGAGGGCCCCGCCGCATTCGAGGCAACGCTCGACCGTGAAGTCGGCTCCGGCCGCATCGCCGACCAGCGCGACGGCAACACGGCCCTCTACGGCGAACGCTATGACGACGCCGGCGGCTTTGATTCCGTCTTCCTCGCACGCTTCAACCGCATCTGGATGGCGCTCGCTGAACTGCCGCCCGACACCAACGAGCAGGTCTTCGACGCCGCCGGCCTTCCGCCGCGCGCGCTCGGATCCATGGGCGTTCGCTTCGTCATCGCGAGCGACGAGCGGAAGGATCTCACACCAGCCGGTGAGGACGAAAACAGGCATCTCTATCAGGTCGCCCACCCCGCGCCGCGCGTCCAGTTCTTTCCCGCTGCGCGCGCCGAATTCGAACCCGAATCGCGCATCCCGGAACTCTTCGCCGCCGGATCCTGGAATCGCCTTCTGCTCGATCTCTCAGCCAGGCCATACCTGCCTTCCGGAGAGGCAGCAAGTGTCCCCCAAAGCTTGAGCTATTCGCGCCCCGCCCCCGATGAAATCCGGCTCCAATCCTCCAATCCCGATCCCGGTTTCGTCTATGTGCTCGAATCTTTCGACCCCGGATGGGCTGCCAGCGTCGACGGCAGACCCGCGCCGGCGCTTCCCGCCAACGGATTTGCCATCGCCATCCCCGTCCCCCCCGGCGCCCATGACGTCCGGCTGATCTACCAGACCCCCGGCAGGAAAACCGGCCTCCTGCTCTCCGGGATCAGCCTGCTCCTCCTGGGGGTCCTGATCCGTTACCCGGCGAGGCGGCCGGATGGTTTAAGATAGTTCAGATCGTTGAGGGTTGACATACCAGGCCCGACGCGGTTCATTAAGGAGACTCATCGCATGAAGAAATTCACCGTAGTTGCATCTCTGGTCCTTGGGCTTTCCGCGATGGCCATGGCGGCCGAGTTCAAGGGCTTCGTGGAAGACACGAACTGCTCCACCAAAGCAGAAATGAAAAATAACGCCGATTGCGCCAAGAAGTGCATCAAGGGCGGATCGCCCGCGGTGCTCGTCACTGCTGACGGCAAGATTTACAAGATCGCCAACCAGGACAAGATCGTTGCCCACGCCGGTGAAAACGTCACCGTGACGGGCACCGCCAAGGGCGACACCATCACTGTTGCTGAAGTGAAGTAGTCCTTTTCGCGAAATCGCGATTCCAAAGAGCCTCGCGGCGCGGCGTTTCACCGAACGGCCGGCGCTTCGAGGCTCGTTCTGTTTCTGGCGTCCGCGATTTTAAGCAGGTTTTAAGGTTCGGGTGCGAAGATGATTCCCGATATCGATGCGAACGGCCTGCCTGCTCTGCTTCATCGCCTCGCTCGCGTCCGCGCAGGACGCCTCCGTTCGTGGGCGCGTAACCGACCCCTCCGGCGCGATTGTGAGCTCCGCCGTGGTCACTCTGCAGGATTCGAGTGGCCATTCGATCTCCTCATCGAGCGGCGCTGACGGCACGTATTCCATTTCGAATCTCCACACGGGCGATTACCGCCTGACCGCTCAGGCCCCTCAGCTCTCATTTCCCAACCGCGCCGTTACGCTCCGGCCGGGCATCAATACGCTCGATATCCGGCTGGCACTCAATTCCGTCTCTCAGAAGGTGGCGGTCAACGCGGGCGAATCCGCGGTCAGCACGGACCCGGCCGCGAGCGCCGGAGCGCTGATCCTGAACGGCGCCGATCTGGATGCGCTCGGAGACGATCCCGAAGATCTCGCCGCGGATCTCCAGGCGCTCGCCGGTCCTGCTGCCGGTCCCGGAGGAGCTTCCATCTTCGTCGATGGCTTCAGCGGAGGCCAACTGCCGCCGAAACAATCGATCCGCGAAATCCGCATCAATCAGAATCCCTTCGCCGCGGAATATGACAAGCTCGGATACGGCAAAATCGAGATCTTCACCAAACCCGGCAGCGATCAGTTTCACGGAACCGTCGGCTATAACCTTGGCACGGACGTCTGGAATTCGCGCAATCCCTATTCCGCTACACGCGTTCCGTTTCTTCTCCAGGAAACCGAAAACAGCTTCAGCGGCCCGCTGACAAAACGCAGTTCGTGGACGCTCGATTTCGAGCGGCAGGCCGTGAATAACGGCGCCGTGACGAACGGTGTGACGCTCAATCCCGACCTCCAGCCGGAGCCGTTCTCCAGCGTCTTCGACGTGAAGCAGCGGCACTGGCTGGTGGGTCCGCATGTGGACTATCAGTTGAGCCCTGCAAACACCCTCTCTCTGCGCTATCTCTGGACAAGCGCCGACATTCCCGACGCCGGGATTGGCAGCTTCGATCTGACCTCCCGCGCCTATCACGCCCAGACGATCTTTCACACTGCCCAGGGAGTCTTCACGACGATTCACGGAACAAAGGTCAACGAAACGCGCTTCCAGTACTTCCGCTCGCTGAATGAGACCACGGCCGCGACGCTCGCGCCGGTGATTCAGGTATCCGGCGCATTCACCGGCGGCGGAGCCAATGCCGCCGCCAGTTCGGATCTGCAGAACAATTACGAACTGCAGAATTTCACATCCATTGTTCACGGCACGCATCTGATCCGCTTCGGAATGCGCCTTCGGCGACAGCTTGACGACAACTATTCGCCCGCGAACTTCAACGGAAGCTTCCTGTTCGCCGGGCGTCTGGCTCCCGCTCTCGATTCCGCGGGCAACCCGCTGCCCGGAGACATGGTGGAAATCACTTCGATTGAGCAATATCGCCGCACGC